>DQTF01000182.1 GCA_015662935.1 Crocinitomicaceae bacterium
AATACCCTTCTATAAAAAAACAAGCCAAAGAAGAGAATGCGGAAATACATTGGGCAGATGAAACAGGCGTAAGAAACGAAAGTCAATATGGACGCTCATATGCACCTAAAGGAAAGACCCCTGTTAGAGAAAAATTAGCTAAGCGTTTATCTATGAATATGATTTCTACAGTAACCAACCAAGGAAAAGTAAGGTTTATGATTTATAAGGGAACCATGAATTCTCAAAGATTAATCATATTTTTAAAAAGGTTGATAAAAGGTGCGAAAAACAAGGTTTACTTAATTTTAGACAACTTGAGAGTACATCATAGCAAACTTGTAAAACAATGGGAACAAGAAAATAAGAAGAAAATACAATTATTTTATCTACCATCTTATTCTCCCGATAGAAACCCTGATGAATACCTTAATTGCGACCTGAAATTATCATTATCAAACAAGCCTTCACCTAAAAATGAAGCTCAATTAAAAAGTAACTTAAATTCTCACATGAGATCTTTGCAAAAAAACAAAATAAAAGTTGCTAATTATTTTAAACATAAAAGTATCAAATATGCTGCTTGATTTAATCCTAAATAATGACCGCCCCTTTAATACTCTTCCAATTGTTTTAATAATTAAGAAGGTCAATGGTGGGGAAATTATAAGAAAGGAAAAAGTGTTCTATTCGAATTTGGTTGTAATATTATCTTTAATCATAGGGTTTCTTGTTTCTTATTGGTTAATGGCGAGTAGTAAAGATGCCATCGAAATTATTTATCCCTACGGAATAATTGGTTTGATATTGGTTAATATTCATGTTTTATCCAAAAAGAAAACAAAGATGTCCGATGATGTTTTAGATTCTCCAAGAGAAAAAAATAATTTGTAGGGTTCCTTTCCGCAGTAGTTGTACTTCTGCGGTATTAACTTAATTTATTCTGTGCTGTATTTAATAATGCTTCTTTCAAATAAGAATCCACCACTTTTAGAATCGTTGTTTTGTCTTCATTTGAAATCTTTTCAAGTAGTTCCAAATCTAGTTATTTAAGCTGGTTCGAGATTGCATCTAGAACTTCTCGCGTTCGGAATATATTATTATATCCACGAACAACAAATCAATCCGCCGCTCTTAATTGCTTCCAATTAATTATTCAACTTCCAGCTATACTCCAAATACCCAATCTTTGGATTTTTTAATTGTTCTGTTCTATATTTATTAATAAAATCAATTACAGAACCTTCTTTCTTTGCAAAATCACCGCTGTACCAATCAAATAGCGAAGAAATTTTAATGCTTTTTGGATTAGAGAAATTATTCTTAGTTGCATCATTCAAAAACTTCTTCGTTTGAGCAGTCAATAAATAATACAAAGACTTTGTAGTAAATGCTTTGTTCAATAGTACAGGGCAAGATTTACTCGCACAGTTTAACGCAAAATGAATGCGAGGCTCATTGTATTTTGCTCTGATTTTAGAATGCTCAATGTCATTTAGACTGATCGTTGCTCCACCTAGTTTGATGAATTTCTTGTGCCAAGGTTTTACAGTGATATCTTTGATAGATGAAACTGGATAGTTGGATGCAACCAATTTTAAGGTATATAAATTATAGGCATTGATCCAATAAACCAACACCTCATTTCTTGTCCAAGAAGAAGTTGGGTAATTCTCTTCAAAAGTTTTAATTATTGCATTTAATTGCGAAATATCTGTTTTAATTTTAGCATAATTTACCTTTCCCGAAGAGGAAACGTGTGACTTTAGAAATGAAGTAAACGATGCGTATTCTTGGAAGTCTACAACTGGAACAATCGTTTCTTGCTCTTCTATTACCTCCTCCGTGATAGTTGGGGAGGGTATAGCTTCTGTCTCTACTGTTTCTTCAACCATTTCTATACTCTCAGAATTACTTGAGGTTTCTTTTTGAATAGATTCATCTTTCTCTCCAATAATTACGTATTCATCGATGATGTTCGTGTCAGCTACATTTTTCGCAAGAATTTCTGCAAGGTCTTCAGCTTCATCTTCTGAGAAAGAATCATTAATTTTTTCTTTAACGGAAATAGAATTTTCTTTTTCGAGTGTATTTGCAGAACAACTCATAAAAATTAACCCTGCTATAATTAAGTTCATTTTTTTCATAACCTTATGACGATTTAAGTTTTACTTCCATACAAATTAATGAATGGTTTTGTAATTGGCAACCCACAGAGGATCGGTAACATCTTGCATAATTTTCCAAAAGTTGGTGTCTAGAAAATAATCACCATCAATGTGTTCAATTCCATATCGCTTGTAAAGGTAACGTTCCTGTCCTGGAGATGGTTTGTGATATTTATTACTCCAACCTTCATCTGAACGTCCTCTAAAAGGATAGGTAGAATAACGAATTTTCCAAAGTTCTTCCATCGGAATGCAACCAATAATTTTCTTTAAAGTCACAGAATCTGTTACCAATGCACAATCAATGTTGTTCTCTTTAAAATAATCAATGCGTTTTGGATTGTAAATACTCGGCCATTCTCCGGTGATAATTTTGACAAAGGATGTTTTGTCAAGAATCTTCTTTTTGTTCAATGTTCTTCCATCAAATAAATAGCAAACGTAAGATGTTATTTGAGAATTTGCTCCCATAGAAACGCGCACTCCAAAAACAGGTTTTGAAGTCACTGTCCAGTTAACTGATGAACCGATAATCCATATAACAAGAAGTAGAATTCTTAGCATCAACTACAAGTTACGAAAAATCGTGCAAAAGGTTAGGATTTGGTTATTTTCTTAAAATCAAATAACCAAATCCTAAGCCAACGACTATTGAAATAATAGGTAAAACCCAATTGTCTGACATGAAAATTGTAACTAAAAGAATGGGGACAATAAAAACGGCTATTAAATGATATCTCCCTTCGTTTTTATCCAAAACGGTGTAATTCAGTTGGCGTAATGCAATAATCTAATTTGATATCGTGGAATTGAATGTCAGAGATCGCTTCTTCTAGTAATGGAAAATGACTTAAACCAATAAATTTACACCTAGGGGAACATTTTTTTAAAAAACGGTCGTAGTAACCTTTGCCATAACCTACTCGATTTCCATTTTTATCAATAGCGAGTAACGGAACAAAGACAATCTCAAAATGTTCTGCAGCAATCACTCGTCCTCTTTTTGGTTCTGGAATACCCCATTGAGTAACTTCTAATTGATCTTCTGTTTCAAAAAGAACTTGCTTTAACTCATTCGTTTTTTCATTGATCTTCGGTATAGCAACTAATGCATCAAATGATCGTGCTTTCTCCCAAATTTTATAAGTGTTGATTTCTCGTTTACGTTCAATTGGTAAAAACAAACTAATCTTCTTTTTCTCTAATTGAAAATTCTTAAACGCAGAATGACAAATGTTAGCTGAAATTTGTTCCAGTTTCTGAGGAGAAAGCGTTAACCGTTTCTCTAAATATTGCTTACGTAATTCTTCTTTAGTCATAGGCATTTAAGGATGATAAAGATATAAAAACAAGCGAAAGCGAAGCGTTTTGGTACTATTTATTTTTTTGTACCTTACACTTTATTAAATATGAAAATGTGATTAAATTTTTATTAGCAATTTTTATTGGAACTTGTTTGACGGTTTTATTAGCGTCATTTTCTAATTCTAATAGTGGTGAAGTTAGCAAGATTGAGTTTGATAGTACATCTCTTGAAACAGCGTTACTATCATTAGGTGATGAGAAACTGTTGCATAGTATGCCTTCTTTCGATGAGGAGAAAGCAAAACTTGGATATGAGTTAATTACTTCCGGAAGAACTCTTTATAAAGGAAAGAAATCTAAACTTATCTCAAAACATTTTGTCTGTACGGATTGCCATAATCTCACAAAAGAATTTAGGAACGTAGGAAGTGAATCAACTGACGATCGTTTATCGTACGCTATAAATAACGGATTAAATTTTCTCCCAGCGTCTACGTTTTGGGGCATTTATAATAGAACTTCTTTTTACAACGGTGATTACGTAGATAAGTATGGAGAAATGGCTTTGGATTCTAGAGATACACTTGAGAATGCAGTTCAATTATGTGCAAAATATTGTTCTTCTGGGAGGTCATTGAAAGAATGGGAATTAGAAGCAATTATGCATTACTATAAAAAGAATGAGTTGCAGTTGAGTGATTTAAATCTAACTAAAAATAGTAAATCACAACTTAAAAACAACGAAAATCTTAATTTGCAAGAGAAAATAGACTTGATAAAGTCGCTCAAAGGGAATTACCGACAATCATATTCTGCAACTTTTTTAGGAGCAATGCCTGAGAATTTACGTAAATATGGAGAGAATGGTAATGTTGAAAATGGAGAAGCAATATACGATAGAAGTTGTTTACATTGTCATGCATATAAACGGGTGACTTATCTAAGTCTTAATAAAAGTAGGTTGACCGCAAGAATGTTTTGGAGAAATAGGAAGAATTATTCAGATAAAAGCTTATATCAAATTATTCGTTGGGGAACACATGCAAAGGCAGCTAGAAAACAATACATGCCTCGATTTACCAAAGAGAAAATGAGCGATGAGCAACTAAACGACTTGGTTGCATACATTAAACAATTAGCAAAAAAATAATATGAGAATTAAATTACTAGTTGGATTTATCCTGATAGGAACCTCTCTTTTTAGTCAAGATGTGGAAGAAACATTTAGTGGCACACGAATTTTGAACGGACATTCTACAGAAACATTAAAAAAAGGTGCGTTAGAATTTATTATTGCACATAGATTTGGAGATGTTGCAGGAACAAATGGTGGAGTACAACAATTCTTTGGGTTTGATCAGGCAGCAGACATCCGTTTTGCATTTGAGTATGGTGTAACCGATAAAATAATGATTGGATTAGGTAGAAGTAAGGGAACCGGTGCTCCTTACCGATCTTTGGTAGATGGATTTGCCAAATGGAGGTTATTAACACAGAATAAAGAACGTGGTATTCCTGTTTCATTAGCACTGTTTGGAGGAGCGACCATAACATATATGACTGCAAGTACTGATTCTACATCAGTTCAGAGTTTTCCAAAATTTTCTCATCGATTGGCGTATGCAACTCAATTACATATTGCAAGAAAGTTTGGAGAAAGAGTCAGTATTGCGATCATTCCCTCCTACGTGCACCGAAATTTAGTTGCTGCAGACGATGTAAATGGTTTATTTGCAGTTGGTGGTGCTTTTAATTTCAAATTCACCAAAGAAATGGGAATGCTCTTTGAATACTATCACGCCATTCACGATAACGCTGTTAGAACAACTAATTTCAATAGTCTTTCTGCGGGTTTTGAATACCAAACAAACGGACATAATTTTAAAATTGTTTGGACCAATGCCAGAGGATTCAATGAAACTCAGTTCATTCCTTACACTTATTCTGATTGGACTCAAGGTCAATTTCGTTTAGGGTTTAGTATATCACGAACTTTTTAAATTTAATCTATGAAAGCAATTCTTTATTTCAGTTTATCTCTACTTCTTTTTGCATCATGTACAAAAGATAAAGTAGTAGAGCCAATCGTTTGTGACGGTGATGTGTCTTATTCTGCAGAAATTCAACCTTTGCTACAAATGAATTGCGCAGTTGTTGGTTGCCATGATGCGGCTGCTCTTAGTGGAGGTTACGACTGGTCATCTCTTTCAGTTGTGCAAGCTAATTCTGTAAAAATGCTTAACGCCATGAAACATAATCCTGGAGTTATTCCAAT
>DQTF01000174.1 GCA_015662935.1 Crocinitomicaceae bacterium
AAAAAAAGTCCTAATTCTCATCAGGACTTTAGTGATCTGGCTGGGGCTCGAACCAGAGAATGCGCAAGCATTCGAAGACGACAACTCAATCTTTAAGATTGTTAAGTTGGAGGTAGACCTGGTCCGTAGAGAGAGCCCAAAATAAAGTTTTAGTTAACCATAAAGCAAAAAAAAGGAACTCATCTCTGAATTCCTTTTCTGTGATCTGGCTGGGGCTCGAACCAGAGAATGCACAAGCATTCGAAGACGACAACTCAACCCTCAGGTTGAAAGGTTGGAGGTAGACCAGGTCCGTAGAGAGAGCCCTATTAATTTCTGAGGTAAATTTTGACATAAAAAAAAGTCCTAATTCTCATCAGGACTTTAGTGATCTGGCTGGGGCTCGAACCCAGGACCCATACATTAAAAGTGTATTGCTCTACCAACTGAGCTACCAAATCATCGCGTTAGCGGGTGCAAATATATATGTAATATTTATTTTGACAATGAATAAAAAACTTTTTTTTTTACTTTTTTTCTTATTGCTTAAAAATGAGCCAAATGGAACTCTCTTTTTTACGAGTTTTAAGTACTTTAAAACTAATTACAAGTTTTTTTCGTATATTAAAGCATGAGTAGGATAATTCTAATTGGGTTTATGGGGTGTGGTAAATCTACACTTGGTAAAAAGTTGGCAAATCGACTGGATGTTCCTTTTATTGATTCGGATAAAGAAATTGAAAAAAGTCATCATAAGACTGTCGGAGAAATTTTTGGAGAATATGGAGAATCAGGTTTCCGAGAAATGGAATCTGACTTCGTTGATTCATTAAAAGAAAAAGAATCGTTTGTTTTAGCGACAGGAGGAGGAATGCCTTGTTTTAATTATGTAATAGGTCGTTTAAATGAAATTGGAGAAACTTTTTATTTGGAACGCTCTGCCAAAGAACTTACGCATAGATTAGCTAATGCCAAAACTAAACGACCTTTACTAGATAGTTTGTCTGAGGATGATTTATTGACTTTCATCGAAGAACGATTGGAAGAACGCAAAGAACATTATAAAAAAGCAGATGTTATTCTTTCTCGTGATGAACAAAATGTCAACGAAATGATTCGATTAATTGAACTACTCCATGTGTAGATATTTTATTCTCCTTAACTTCTATTCCTCTTCTCCAAAGAAATTAATACTTCCGCCTTCTCGCTCATTTTGCATTAAATAAGAATGGATAATTGAACTAACTACTATGATTAATAGAGCAATCTTATCATACAAAGTCATATCGCTCATGAAATAAGAAAAACTTAAATAAAAAATACTCATTCCAGTATAAAAGATAGTTCCACCAAGAACAAAATAAATGAATTGCTTTTTCTTTCTGAATAAAAGAATAAGTCCAACAAATACAACAATCCAACAAACAATTGCAACACCGTTAAAGGTCAGAAGACGAGCTAAAAAATCTCCACCTTCAAATCCTAATTCTGTTCCTCTATCTTTTATAATTTTCTCAACGGGTATTCCTTTGAATTGCTGAACCATTGCGCGAGAGTTAATAGTAAAATAACTGATTACACTCCATAATAGAAAAGTGATCCAAATAATTACATTGATATTGAAAGTTAAACGCGTAAAGACATCCGGTTTTTTCTTACCGAAAACAAAGTCCCTGAATTGCCGAAGTAAGGGGACAGGACTTTGGAACTTAGTTGCTTTAATTTCTTCTGTCATTAATCAACGGTAACAACTAAATATTTAGATATTTTCCAAAATTCAGTTGGGTTATTGATTTCAATGATTGTTTTATTCTCCAATTCCTTTACAAGATAAGAAGAATGAGGATGATTTGTCACAAAGCGCATGTCTGTACCTTGAATTGTAATAGCGTTTACTTTTGTTGCATTAATTTTTGTAAAGTACTGATCGTTTAAATCTGATTTTAACTCAACCTTTTTTCCAATTCCCAAAAATCCATTCTTTTTTTCAATGACACCATTTTCTCGCAACTCTTTTGCTGTTCCATAGGCGTAATAAACGGTATTCATTTCTTCGGTTAATTCATCTACAATTATTGCTTGCTCTTGGTAAGAATCAAATAGAGCAGAGTATTCTTGATCCAATGAATGCAGTTCAGTTTGCAATAAGTTGATTTGCTCATCCTTCCATTGAATGTCTTTTATCAAAGATTCAATCATTAAATCCAATTCTTTAATCTTTAATCCATTTTCTTTCATCTGATTTTGCATCCTTCTTACCTTATTGGCATTTTCTTCACGCAAATAATTGATGTGTTGGATTTCTTCTAAAATCCACGATTTATCATCTCCAGAAATTTCATTATTCTCCGAAATGGCTCTAATCTCATCTTTACGAATGCCAATTTTCATTAAATTCGATTGAATCTCATTGAAAAATGATAAAGACTCGTTGATTAAAGAATCTTTCATCGCATTCTCCAATTCTAATTGTGCAATTCTATTCTCCAAAGAAAGACTCTTTCCGTTTTCTATAAACGGATCGGTTTCTATTGGTTTGTCTTGTACACAGCTTGTTATGGTAAAAGCTAAAAGTAGAATTGAGACTGTCTTGAACATAAATTTTATTTTTTGTTTATCTAAGGTAATAATTAATTGAGAATTAAGAATTAAAAAAGAAGAATGAAGTTGTTTTTCAAATTTTGAATCAAAAAAAAACTATTGCTATCTTTAACAAAAAAAATAGAAATATATGATTAAAAACATTCTCTCGATAATTATTGTAGCTATAACATTCTTTGCTTCTGCACAAGATATAAAGTACAATTTAAAAATGCCAAAACCTCAAAATCACTACTATCACGTAGAAATGGAATTGAGTAACTTTTCTGAGAAAGAAATTAATGTAAAAATGCCTATTTGGGCGCCTGGTTCTTATTTAGCAAGAGAATTCGCAAAGAATGTCAATCTTGTAAAAGCATTTGATGGAAATGGAAAAGCATTAACTGTTAAAAAGACGAATAAAAATACGTGGAACATCCAAAAAGGAAATACAAACAAGGTTGTTGTTAAATACGAAGTGTATGCCTTTGAATTATCGGTTAGAACAAGCTTTTTAGATTTAACGCATGGATTTGTCAGTGGTTCTGGTGTGTTTATGTACGTTGATGGATACAAAGATAACTCAGGTAAAGTTGAAGTATTTCCTTTTGAAGAGTTTAAAGTAATAACGACTGCTATGAAAGTTGCTAGTGATGGAGTAACAAGTGATGGTTCTACAACTTATGAGTTCGAAAACTACGACCATCTTGTCGATTGCCCAATTGAAATTGGGAACCAAGAGGAGTTCTTTTTTACAGCAGCTGGTGTCAAGCATAAAGTTGCTATGTACAACTTCGGTAATTATTCTATCGAGAAGTTAAAAGTAGATATGGCAAAGGTTGTTGAAGGAGCAACAAGTGTTTTTGGACAGAACCCGAACAAAG
>DQTF01000235.1 GCA_015662935.1 Crocinitomicaceae bacterium
AGTTTATTTCTATAAGTTAATTGGAAAGACCTACAAAGGGGAAACGTTGAAGTTTCATGGTAACGTTACGTTGATTAGGGACTAGTTCTTCTCTAGTACAAAGTGGTGGACTCCATCTTCGTCTTGGATAAGCATTTTAAACTCATCTCTAGTTAATAGGAGAATTCGATTGTCTTCAAGCTTAGAAATAGTTCCGTCATTATTTTCTCGGAGAAAAGTAAAGTACTCAGCATCTTTTTCAATTTGATACAGCCCTTTACTTTGTTTAGTTGTGCTAGTTCCATTAACTTGGTAAGTGAAACTAAAGAGATATGGGCAAAATTCTTCTGAACAGTTATCAAAAGAAAATTCTCCTTCGCAATTGTATTTGTAAGATAATCCAGTGCTATTCTGAAAGGTGTATGATATCACAGTCCAATTACCAGCAATTTTTTTTTCAACCTTTTTAACTTTATTGCAAGAAAATAGAAGCAAAAGAGAAAGAAGGACCAAGGTTTTATTTTTCATAGCTAAAATCAATGATTAGTTTTTTCTCAGATTGAATAAGTGAAGAAAATAGATACACCACGCTTTTTCTTGACTTTTCAATGAGTCTTAATTTGATTGCGTTATTTTTTAGTTTTAATTTAGCCTTCATTTCTAGTTGCTTTCGATCACTATCTTTCCATGTTCCTTTTTCTTGAAAAATTTCAGTTTTAGATGGAGCAACCAAGACATCCAATATTTTAGGTTCGGGAAGATGCAGCCATATCGTATCTGCATTAGAATTTACAGAATAATTACCGTTGGTTAAATTCACACCGATTTTAACTTCTCCCTTTACAATTAAAGTCAATCTTCGCTTAATATTTCTGTCATAATAACGCATCCATTCTCTAGGGTCATAAATGCTATTTTGCTTTTTATAAAGTTCAACCGTATCAATTACAACCTCGTCTTTATAACTTACAGTGCTGATTTCTGCAATGGTTTTTATTGACTCTATATGTATTGGAGTGTCTTCGATTTTTAATTCATCATTTTCAGAATTAAAAAAGTATTGATAGATAAAGAAGCCGATGATTGCAATAACTCCAAGGGCAACTAAATTTTTGAGAAGTCGAATAAGGTCACGGCGCATCACTTAAAGTTGTTGGTTGAACAATCACTTCTTCATAGCCTAAATTCTTGTAAAAATCTTTTAAGAATACAATTGCGTTATCATTTGCATCTTGTAAAATCCCTGTGTCTGCAATGTCTCTTTTGATTGCTGCTTCTCCTTGTTTGAGAAAAGCATTTTTTTCTTGTTGCGTAAACTCCTGCCTAAACCCATTAATTTCTTCCATCTCTGTGTGTACATGTTCAGAGTCCATAGAAAAGGAGGTTACTTTTGCAGGAGGCAATGTGATAATAATTTTAGTGCCACTAACTTCAATATCGCCTTCTTTAATTTGAGTCAAATCAATCCCTGCTTTAATTTTTGCTTTGGTACTAATGAGTATTTTTCGATCACCGTACTTGTACCATTCAGTTGCTTTATCATCTAGTTGCACAATTTTACCAACGGTGTATTCTGTAGTGGACAATTCTCCAATGTTTCTAATTTCATAAACATTCGGATTGGGTAGTTTATCATCTTCAGAACAAGAGAATAGAATAAAAAACAGAAAGAAATAGAAAATTAATTGCTTCATAACTCTTCTAATTTATGAAAAAGCCGCTAAACTCATCATTTGCATACCAATTTTAAGTGCTTCGTCATCAATATTGAATTTAGGATGATGCACACCATAAGTAATTCCCTTCTCTTCGTTTCGAACACCAAGTCTAAAAAAACAGGCAGGAACTTCTTGTGAATAATAGGAAAAGTCTTCTGCTGTTAATCGAATAGGAAGATCTTCTACCTTCTCTTTTCCTAAGAATTGAATAGCACTTTCTTTCATTGATTTTGTTGTCGCAGGATCATTTTCAAGATAAGGATAACCTTTGCTAATTGTCACATCTGCCGTTCCTCCGGATGCTTTTGCGATTTGTTCAGCTGTTGACTGAATCAGTTTTAATGCTTGGGCTCGCCATTCTTCATTCATTGTTCTAAATGTTCCTTTTAGATATGCTTTGGAAGGAATTACATTGGTTGCTCCAAGTGCTTCAAAATGGCCAAATGATAAAACACAAGGTGTTTTTGGGTCGCATCTTCTTGTTACAATTTGTTGCATCGTTGTAATCATATTTGCTCCAATTACGATTGGGTCAATACATTGATGAGGTGTTGCTCCATGTCCTCCTTTTCCGTTAATCGTAATGTATATTTCATCACAAGAAGCCATGTAAACACCTTCCTTAAATCCAACTTTCCCGACTTCCATATCTGGAAATACGTGAAGTGCAAACATTTTTTTTACTGTTGGGTTTTTCAAAACTCCATCGGCAATCATATAGGTTGCTCCTCCTGGGTTTTTCTCTTCTCCAGGTTGAAAAATTAATTTGACAGGGAAAGGAAGTTCCTCTTTTATTTCGTTGAGAATTTCTGAAGCACCAAGAAGGATAGCTGTATGAACATCATGTCCACATGCGTGCATAACTCCATCTATTGTAGATCGGTAAGTAACATCATTTTCTTCCCGAATAGGTAAAGCATCTAAATCAGCTCTTAAACCGATAGCTTCCGCCGAGTCAGAATGATGTGATGCTCTGATTTCTGCAACGACACCAGTTTTTCCAACCTCTATTTTGTGAGGAATACCAATTTTAGTCAGTTGCTCAGAGACGTAATTCATCGTCTTAACTTCTTCATAAGAAAGCTCAGGGTTGGCGTGAATGTACTCGCGAATTCCTTTCACTTTTTCAAAAAATTCCTGTGATTTATTGAGGATGATATTCTTTAATTCATGATTCATTTGAAAGCCCATTAAGTCCAGAATAAATTAGTTTGATAGAAACAACAGCCATGATTAAACCAAAGATTAATTTGACTACTGCAGGTGAAATTTTCAATGCTAATTTTGAACCTATAAACCCTCCAACTACAAAAGTCAAAGCGATGATGAGACCAAATTTCCAATCCATATATCCGCTTTTGGAGTAGTTAATCACAGCCAAAATTCCAACAGGGAGAAGTAGAACAAACAAACTGGTTCCTTGCGCTTCGTGTTGCGACATTCCTAAAAAGTAAACAAGTGCAGGAACAATGAGAATTCCACCACCAACACCAACAAAGCCACTGAGAACACCAGCGACTATTCCGATGAGAACTAATATGAGAATTGTTTGCGTTGTCATAATGAGGTTAAAGATAAG
>DQTF01000204.1 GCA_015662935.1 Crocinitomicaceae bacterium
GAATTTGAATTAGAAATTATTAATCATAAACATGCAGCGTGACTTAACTCAGTGTCCAGAATTATATTGCAAGTCCAATCTCTAATAGAGGTGCTTTTTTTGTTGGAAGAAACAGTTCTTTTTTCTTTTTAGTCGATAATTAACTGAGATTCAGAGTTTCTTGATCAAACTTAGTTTAAGTAGTAAATAATCGATTTAGTGGTAAGTGCTTATTGAATCATCTGTTTTATTCGTCGAAATAAGCTGTTGTATTTTGCATGCTTGCACAATATTTTCGATATTTGAATAAGCTAATACAACTAAACTTTAAATTATGTTTCTCCCCATTCTTTTGCTTTTTACTCTGTTTTTCCATATAGGAAATCTTTCTGCTCAGGTTTTTGTTCATCAAGAAAATTTTAATACAGGAATTGGTACTTGGTCATCTGTGAATATTTCTGACGTTACAGATGTATGGACACCAACGACTAATTATATGGAAATTGATGGTTCTGGAGGAGCAGATGATGAAGACTGGTTAATTTCTCCTGCAATTAATATGGATGCTCAAACAGAAGAGTTTTTTATGTTTGATTATTTTGATGCGAACAATGGAAACTTCGTGGAGTTAGTTTATTCTTCTAATTATAATAATGGAGGGACCCCTGCCGATATTGCAGCGGCAACTTGGACCAACTTACCGTTAAAATTGATTGACCTTAACGCAACACCTTGTTTTAATATTGACTTTCAACGGCACCCCGCAATAGATGTTGGAATGGTCACAGGTACTGCCGTTTACTTTGCTTTCAAATACACGGGAGTTTCTTCTAATTCTAAATTGTACAGGATTGATAACGTGCACATTGATGCCAATTATTTTGTAAATATTACTCCAGGTGCAAATTGCGCAGCATTAAAGCAAGAATTACATGATTTAATAGCTGTGCAAGCAGATAGAATTCGCTATTCTTCTTCCTCTCAATACGATGTGTGGGATGCTATCATGCATACAGATACAAGACTGAATGATGCAGGAACAGCAACTATCGTTTGGGATATGTTTACTGATAGACCTACTGCTACAGGAGAGGTTGAGTACAATCACTGTACACATCGAGATCAAGGTTCTTGTCCAGGCGGAGAAGGGAATTGTTACAACAGAGAACATACATTTCCAAGATCTTGGTGGGGTGGTGGGACGACCTTAAGTGATACGATAAATACTGATATGCACCATATATATGCATCGGATCGTTCTTTAAATTCTTCAAAAAGTAATTATCCTCCTGGAATGGTTACATCACCAGTCACAACAGGTTCAAACGGTTGGCTAATGGGTGCGAACGCGTCTTATCCATGCACTCCAGCAACAGGAAGTAAACGTTATTTTGAACCCTTAGATGAGTTCAAAGGAGACTATGCTAGAACTTATTTTTATGTAGTAACAAGGTATCAACATAATATGGCTGCTTGGCAAGGACTGAGTTCACAAGGGAACTGTTTTATTGACGGAACAACTTATCCAAGTATTCAAAATTGGGCAATGCAAGTTCTTTTACAATGGCATGCGCAAGACCCGGTTAGTCAGAAAGAAATAGATCATAACAGAGCTGTTTATGCTATTCAAGGTAATTGGAATCCTTATATTTATACTCCTGGTTATGTGTATCTTGTTTGGGGTGATGAAAATGGTACTCCATGTAACACAATTGTTTTACCAGTTGAATTGTTGAGTTTTGATGCTGCAATAGAAAGAGAAGCGGTAAAAATTAACTGGGCAACTTCTTCTGAAAACAACAACGATTATTTCTTAGTCGAAAGATCAAATGATTTAATGAATTGGGAAGAAGTTGCTTTTGTTTCTGGTGCAGGAAACTCAACGGAAGAGATTACTTATTCAGAAAGTGATTACTTCCCACTTGCAGGTAATTCTTATTATCGATTAAAACAAGTTGATTTTGATGGAGAATATTCTTATTCAGAAATAAGACCAATTAATTTTGGTTCTGATCAAGACTTGGTGTTTTATCCAAACCCTGTGAAAGATGTATTGACTATAAAAGGAAATATTGATGACCTAGGTCAAGTTCAAGTTTTTGATTTGCTTGGTAGAGATGTAACTTCTTTGATTTCTTTTGAATATATGAATGGACAAGAAGTGAGATTAAGGATGGATAACTTAAGTGCAGATGTTTACATTGTTAAGACGAATTTAGGTCAGTATAGGGTTGTTAAGAAGTAAATGAATGATTTTTGAATGAAGAGATGTCCTTGGAGGTAGCCTTCTTTTATTTTGAAAATGATTCTCTAGAACAAAAAAGCTCCATCTTTCGATGAAGCTTTTTTGTTTTTTGTTGTCCCACTAGGAGGAACTATATCTTGTAAAGCACTAATTCTAAAGAAGATACAACGAATGGGTAAATATGCTACCGAATTGTTGTAATTACTGTTGTCGTTATTTGCTGTCAAACAACTACCTAAATTCTTGAATCAAAGATAGTTAATTAGATTCAAACGGGAAACAATTAACGGTAAAATTCATTGAATTATTGAAGCTTCAACCTCATCCAGTTCTAAGCCCATATACGAACAGAATTCTTTGATTGATACTATCTGATGGTCTTGCTTGTTTAGGTGCTTTTTGATACGTTGGATGAGGTAACGAGAGTAACGTTCACTCTTGCCAGTGATTATCATAATGTCTTTTGGATATATTACTACTCTTTTCACAGCTCTAACGTTTGTTCTTCGAAAGCAATGCTTTCTCTCATATTGTTTGCATACACTCCCCATACATTAGCCATACTTAAGCTATACACTATCTATGGAGTAGCTATTGACAAAAATACGACCCAAAGTTGGTGTTCCAATGTGCTAGTTTGATACAAAACGGCACTTAGTTTATGTAACGGAAGTCGAGGTTTCGAATACCCATTTAATTACCATTTGTTTGTTGAACCGGTAGGTGAAATGGCTAACCTAAAAAGAGGCCTCTAACGGATAACAACATAATATTATGGCAAGACAAAAAGGTATAATTAAACTGGATGGAACGATAGGAGATATTACATTCTATCGCACCCAAGATGGTTATCTAGCAAAAGAAAAAAGTGGAGTAAGTGCTGA
>DQTF01000117.1 GCA_015662935.1 Crocinitomicaceae bacterium
TCCTGGCACTAGCGTCCATAATCCTGTTGCAGAGGAATAGTGTTTCAATCCAGTTAATGTGGAAGAATATATTTCAATATTAGGAGATGTTTTGTGAATGCAAGCATCAAAATTAAATTCTCCTACTAAACCGATAAGATTAAAAGTAATTCCCCAATCAGAACTTAAAAAAACCCCTTCCGTAGATGCTAACAATAGAATATTAGACTCCGTTTGGATTTCAAAAACAGTGCTAGAATCAGGTATGTCTGGATGGAGAAGCCAAGAAATACCATTATCATTTGAATAAAATAGACCATTTTCTTCAGAACCGGCAAAAATAGTCCCAAATTCGTTTTTTCCAATTGATGGGCAAGTCATTCCTTGTAAGCCGGCAGGTAACCAAGAAGGTCCGCCATCATAACTCTTAAAAATTCCGTTCCCTGGTCTTACAGGTGTTGATGTACTGCTTTCACCTGTAGAAATAAACAAAGTGTCTGAAGTTTTTACGACAATTCCTGAGACCATTCTATCATAAGTTGTTGTTAAACCAATACTTACTTCAGACCATGAATTAGCAGCATCATTTGATTTTAAGAGACCATATCTTCCATATAAGTCACATGCATAAATGGTGTTTGTTGAATTTTCATCTATTACAACTTTCCAACCTGTCATGTTTGGAAAATCAAAAGTTGTTAAATTCCAAGAATTTCCTGCATCTATAGATTTCCAAACACCTCCCCCATCATCACTTCCTACATAAATAATATCAGAATTAGTTGGATCAAAAGTAAACTCTTTAAAATATCCTCCTTCTGGACCCATTTGTTGCTATACCTGTGTGTAAACATGTTGACCTATTAATATTGCTAGTATGATTAATAAATATTTCATAACCTTTTTTAAACCTTTAAATTCGTCCTCTATTGTAATAACTCATCAAAAAAGAGTCTTTTTACAAACCCCTTTTCTTATAAATTTAGCATTTTTATTATACATGTTGTTCATTTAGGACAAGGTGTTTTCGAGATATGCAAAACTATCCATCCAGCTAATGTCAAAATAGCTATAGAATGAGTCAATCAACACTGTTTTCTCTTATAAATTTCTATTCAACAAATTAATTTCAATTTTACAGTGTTTTTTTTAAAACTAAAAAAATTGACTTAACTAACTGTTTTTTAATAATAAAAACGGTATTAATCATTTACAAACGAAAGACATTCGACAGTAATTAATTAATCATCGAATAATGTTTGGATGTGTCCTCACCTTTGCACCGTCGATGTCAAACAAGTGATTTGAAACAAGACAAAACAATTTAATAATGTTTAAAACAAAAGACATGAACGCATTAAGAAACAAAGTTAGTTTGATCGGCCGCTTAGGAGCGAAGCCAGAAGTTGTAAAGTTTGATAACGGTAGAGCGCTTGCACGTTTTTCAGTTGCAACCAACGATAGTTACAAAAACAAAGAAGGCGAGTGGGTAGAGAATACACAATGGCATAACATCAAGTCGTGGGGAAAAACAGCAGATCTTGTTGCGAAATTATTAGACAAGGGGCAAGAGATTGCACTTGATGGAAAATTAGTTACCAATGCTTACGAAACGAAAACCGGTGAGAAGCGAATCTCAACAGAAATTGAAATGAAAGAGTTTTTAATTCTTTCTAAAACAGAAAAATAAAAAACACCTAACCACGGAAGCAGGATCTACCTGCTTCCTTTCACTTTAAATTATTGTATTATGAATCATGTAAATCTAATTGGAAAAATCACAGCGCAACCTCGTTTTTACGAAATGCCAAACGGAAGAAAAATTGCTCAATTCACCATGGCAACAAAAGAAACGTTTCTAGATGAAAAAGGAAACACGAAAAAGAAAAGTCATTGGCATAGAATGGCTGCCTGGGGAAGATGGGTACAGGTTCTTGAAGAGCTTGGACAGGAAGGACTTGAAGTTGCTATTGAAGGAAAATTGATTTCTCGTTTTTATCAACGCAATGGAAGTAAACAGTTTGTCTCAGAAGTTGAGGTCAACGATTTAATCATTCTTTAAGGTTAGACGGTATGCAAACAGTTAGAAATCATATTACATTAATAGGAAATATGGGCGGAGATGCTCAAATCACAAACTTCGACAACGGAGGTAAAGTTGCACGTTTTTCCATCGCTACGAACAAATATGCAGGAAAAAAGAACGAAGCTGAATGGCACCGAGTTTTTGCTTGGGGAAATTTAGCGAAGTTCATTGAGAGTTACGGCGAGAAGGGCAAACAGTTAGCAATACATGGGCGCTTAGTCAATCGAACGTACCTCAGCAAAACAGGAAAAATGCGCAAAGTCACCGAGGTTGAAGTGAAACACGTTATTGGATTATAAAAATAGCTAACCACTATTTAACCTAACCAGTTCACCCAATAACGAAAAAAGGCAAGTTGAGAAATCTACTTGCCTTTTTTTATGTCCGAAAGTTTTCGTATTCTTGATTCGCTAAACGACGCACTATGAAAATATTTCAATTGTTCCTTTTTCTCTTCTTGTCAATAAGTTTGACTGCACAAGATTATCACCAATGGTCAGAACATTTTGGAGCAAGAGCATCATTATTAGGGGTGCAGCAACAGCAGGACTAGGAGACAACGCAACTGTTTACTACAATGCAGCATCGATGGCTTTTGTTGAAAATCCTTCTATGTCAATCTCTGTGAATGCCTACCGAATACGGAACTTAAAATTGAATAACGCATTAGGCAAAGGTCTTAACTTGAAATACACGCAATTTTCAACCACACCCAATCTGATCGCAGGAATAATAGAATTGAAAAAAAGGAAACGTCTGCGACTTGGTTATGCCGTAATTACGAGAAGATCTTTTTCAGGAAAATTTGATTACCTATATCAAACTCAAAAAGAAATTCTAAGCACGACCGCTGGAGAGGAGGTTTTTGTTGCATCCTATAATAATCAACACCAACTAAATGAGTATTGGGCTGGATTTGGTGTTTCTTATCAACTTTCAGATAGTTGGTCGATTGGTTTTGCTCACTATGGTATATACAGAGATGTGAAATACTCTAATTCTCACCAAACTTCTGTTTTGCCTCAAGATGGATCAACTGGAGACGTCGCTTCGGTTTCTACAAATATTACGTTTAATTATTGGACCGTTAAA
>DQTF01000079.1 GCA_015662935.1 Crocinitomicaceae bacterium
AACCTTGGATATCCAATTAACACGAAGTATGATGAAAATTCTTTAATGGTTTCTCCAGATGGAGAGATTGCATTCTTCGCTTCTGACAGAGAAGGCGGATTTGGAGGACTTGACATCTACTACTTTCAGATGCCAGAACATTTGCGTCCAACCAAAACACTTTATTTTGAAGGATTGGTTTACGACATTAAAACAAGACAGCCTGTTGCTGGAAAATTTCAATTAATTGATTTAGCAACTGGAAAAGAAGTGATCTATTCTGAAGCAGATAAACTGACGGGAGAATTCATGGTGTCATTACCAGTGAATAAAGAATATGCTTTAAATGTATCCTTTCCAGGTTATGCATTTTTCTCTCAAAACTTCAACATGACGAATCCTGAAGGTCTGGAAGCGATTCACATGGATGTGCCTATGGTACCGTTAAAAGATGGAGGTCAACCTATTATCCTTGCCAATGTTTTCTTTGACTTAAATAAATCGACTTTAAGAAAGGCATCCTTTATAGAGTTAGACAAATTGGTTTCATTCTTAAATGAGAATAAAGATGTAAAAATAGAAATTGGTGGACATACTGATTCTCGAGGTGATGCACAAAAGAATATCACACTGTCAAATAACAGAGCAAAATCTGTTTATGAATACGCAATTTCAAAAAGAATTGACAAATCAAGGTTATCTTATAAAGGATATGGTTCTTCTAAACCTGTTCATTCTGATGAAGAAATAACAAAAATGACCAGCAACAAAGAAAAAGAAGCTGCTCATCAAGCAAATAGAAGAACGGAGTATAAAGTTGTGAAATAAAAAACTGAAAGGTGAAGTTGACTCCTGTTAGGATTAAGGATTATGAATTATTGACGTTGACCTTTTGTTAGACTAAAACTAAATCACTTACAACACTTCATCATCTTTTGTTGAATATTCAGTATTGGATATTAAAGAGTGTAAAACCGAGAAATGTAAAAGTTCGATACGGAACTTAGGATTGACAAATCTCCCTTGAAAATAATATCATCAAGTTAAGTATCCTACAAGTAAATCTCTTTTTTTTTCGTATTATTATATGCATGGAAACGAAATCGAAAACTTGGAGATTATTTAGCTTTATAAAAGCATTCTTCCCTTTTCAATTACTCGTCTTCCAAATAAAGTACAATTTATTTTCCTTTTTTTTCTGGATGTTGCTCTTTTTAATCGTAGGTAACAAACTCGGGTACTCTTTTGGAGTTCCTCTATTGTTTTTGTCTCCAGAATACTTAAACGAGGTTGGTTCAATGTCATTTCTACTTCTCGGAGTTGCAATTGGAGGTTTTACAATGAGTTACAATACTTTTAGCTACATTCGACTAGGGCCACATTTCCCATTTTTAACAACTGTTTCTCGTCCTTTCTTTAAGTTCTGCATCAACAATTCCGTTGTCCCTCTATTGTTTATCATTTACTATATTATCAATTTGACTCACTTCCAAATCAATGAAGAATTAGCCAGTTATACGGATATTGTCTTCTATTTACTTGCATTTATTTCAGGATTCATTCTATTTGTTGCGTTGTCATTTGTTTTCTTTTTTCAAGCAAATAAAAGCAGAGTCGATTTAAATAAAGAATCAAGTTCCAAACCCATATCCTCCATTCTACACAAAAAAGAAAAATGGTTTGAGCATTTCAAAAGAGATAAAAACAGAATATCTATCTACATAGGTAAAGGTTTAAAATTTAGACACAGTAGAAGTTTGAAACATTTTGATCAAAAATTAGTAGAGAAAGTCTTTGCTAAGAATAGAATTAATTCATCTATTTTTGAAATCGCAACCATTTGCATTTTCTTCATTTTGGGGGCATTCAATGATTTCGATATATTCAATGTTCCAGCGGCAGTAAGTGCAGTTCTACTATTGACTATCTTTCAAATGCTATTTAGCGCACTGCATTCTTGGTTCAAAGGCTGGAGTTATCCTACTATTATCATCGCCTTTCTTTTAATGGATTCGATAAGTCAACACTCTGACTATTTTCGATACAAAAACTCTGCTTACGGACTCGTTTACCAAGACGAAGTAAAAGATGAAGTAAAAGATGAAGTAAAAGATGAATATAACATTCTTCAACTGCAAACAATTACAGAAAACAGGGATATTAACAAAGAATCACTCATCACATTCTTAAAAACTTTGGAGAATTGGAAGTTGAAAACAGGAGAAGAGAAACCTAAGTTGGTTATTATTAATTCTTCAGGAGGCGGATCGAGAAGTGCGCTATGGAACATGACTGTTTTGCAGAACTGCGATAAAGAATTGAAGGGTAACCTCACCAAACACATCCAACTGATTACTGGAGCATCTGGAGGTATGGTTGGTGCTGCTTATTTTAGAGAATTATTATTGAGGAAGCAAAAAAATGAAATTAGCAACCTCTACAGCAAAGAATTTAAAGACAACATCAGTAAAGATCTTTTAAACAAGTTGCTGTTTATGGTCTCTACGAATGATTTATTTGTGAGGTATCAGACATTCAAGTATTACGGACATTCTTATACCAAAGACAGAGCGTTTGCTTTTGAGGAACAGTTACACAAAAACACAGGTAATGTAATGAAGCATACCTTAGGGTATTACAAAAAATATGAGGTTGAAGGAAGTATTCCGACAATGATTTTTACACCAACGATCGTTAATGATGGACGTAGGCTACTTATTTGTTCTCAAAAATTAAATTTTTTAACCATACCTTCTAACAACAGAGAAGATTTTCCTTCTGCATTTGAGAACATCGATTATCATTCGTTATTGCAACATCAAAAAACCAATCAAACACGCTTCTCTTCTGTTTTGAGAATGAATGCAACCTTTCCTTTTGTTCTCCCGATGGTTACACTACCAACTTCTCCAGAAATACAAATTATGGATGCTGGAATTCGCGATAATTACGGAGGAAAAATAACGAGTCAATTTATTTTTGCCATGCAAGATTGGATCCGTGAGAATACATCTGGGATTGTTATTTTGCAAATAAGAGACACTAAGAATATACTAGAGAACGAAACACAGCAACAAATATCTTTCCTAGACAAACTCTCTCTTCCCTTTGGAAATATGTACAACAACTTCCCAAGGGTTCAAGATTTTAATCAAGAAGAATTATTAAAAATTGGATTTCAATCATTCGATTTCCCTGTAGATATTGTGTCTTTCAACCTGAGAGAAAAGTACAATGACAGAATCTCACTGTCGTGGCACCTAACCAAGCAAGAAAAGCTAAAAATAGAGAACGCCTACAAAAGTGAAGGAAACAAGCAGGCATTATTTGAACTAAAAAAATTACTTGAATAAAAAAAGGGAGCTTCCTAAGAAACTCCCTCTCCATTATTTAACCTGTAAGTGTTAATAATTGATCCGTGAAAGTATTAACGATAATCATGCCAAAAGGTTTCACTTTATTTTAAAGTATTTTTTTTAAGAATCACTGAGATAGAGATAGAAATGAACATCTGAGCCTTCAAAAGTATTTCTAACACATCTCATTTCAAGCCAATTGTGTCTTATTTTTGTAATTGTGCAAACAAACAAATCTATATTAGCATTGGTTCAATTAATTGATGATCCCGACGAGAACATCTTCGAACACGTTCGTGACCAATTAATGGAACATGGTTCTCAAGTAATTCCTTTTTTAGAATCTTCTTGGGAGAATGATGATTATGGATTGATTTTTCAAGCGAGAATTGAATCACTTATCAAAGACATTCAATTCTCCGCAATTAAAAATGACCTACAAGATTGGATTAATTCTTCGAATAAAGACTTATTAGAAGGTGCAATCATTATCTCACGTTATCAATACCCAAATATTGAAGAACAAGACATTCACAATAAGGTTCAAGAAATTCGCAAAGATATTTGGTTAGAAATAAACGAAGGACAAACTGCCCTAGAAAAAGTTCGCGTTTTTAACCAAGTTTTTTACGGAAAATATGGATTCTCTGGAAATTCTAAAGATTATCACGCTCCGCAAAATTCATACATCTATAAAGTGCTAGAAATGCATAAAGGAAATCCTTTGAGCCTTTGCATCCTCTACTCGATTATAGCGCAATCTTTAGACATGCCTATTTATGGTGTCAACCTCCCCAATCATTTTGTGTTGACTTATCTAGATGAAAACAACACCTTTGTAATGTTAAATCAGGAGAATAAACACGGGAATTTATTCTACATCAATGCATTTTCTAAAGGTGGAATATTTGACCAAAGTGAAATTGATGATTTTTTGAAAAAATTGGACAAGCTTCAGTTGAGAGAATACTACGAACCTTGTACAAATTCAGCAATCATTATGAGAATGCTCACAAATCTTATTGCATCCTTTCAGCAATCTGGTAGTTCTGAAAAAGTGAATGAATTAATTGAATTACGCGACTTATTTGGCTTAGCACTTTAGGCTGACTTCAAAATCTTCATGTACAACAACTCGTATTGACTCACAATTTTGTGAATGTCAAATTCTCTTGCTCTTTGAATTGCATTCTGGCTATACTTTTCTAAGCTTTCTTTGGAAGATAAAATCTCTAGCGCATTCTTTGCCATATCGTCAATGTCTCCAACATTTGAAAGCAACCCTGAGACTCCGTGAATATTCACCTCTGGAATCCCTCCAGTATTAGATGAAATCACAGGGACACCAACCGCCATTGCTTCCAGTGCTGCTAAACCAAAGCTTTCTGTCTCTGAAGGAAGCAAGAATAAATCTGAAATCTGTAAAACGTGACGAGTGTCTTGAATTTTCCCTAAGAACTTCACTCTATCACACAGGTCTAATTCTCGACACATTTCTTCCATTAAGAAGCGCTCAGGTCCATCCCCCACAAGTAATAGATTCGATTTTTCAACCTTATTA
>DQTF01000128.1 GCA_015662935.1 Crocinitomicaceae bacterium
ACTATTTAATTGTTGCTATACATTTTAATTCGATGGCAATTGGTGTTGGCAAAGAATTTATTTCGACGGTTGTTCTGCACGGAAGATTGTCCTTAAAATACTCCGCGTAAATTTTATTGTATGTGTGAAAATCTCGTTTCATGTTCACCAAAAAAACTGTTACATCAACTAGTTGATCCCAAGATGAACCAGATTCTTCCAAGATCACTTTCACATTATCAAAAACGCTGCGACATTGCTTTTCAAAATCAAATTCTAAGAAGTTTCCATTCTTATCTAATTTTAAACCAGGAACAGCAGAATCCGTTGCGTCAGAACCTGCAACTCTAGGACCTACACCCGATAAAAACAACAAGTCACCCACTTTTCGAGCATGAGGGTATAACCCAACTGGCTTTGGTGCTTTACTTGTAGAAATTCTTGAACTATCAGACATATCAATAATTTTGTGCAAATATAAGGAGAATTAGAGAAGTAGGCTCTTGTTAGAATTGAGAATTAAAAATTAAAAATTAAAAATTGACGTTGATTGGTGTCAGAAGGAGATCGGTGTAACTGTCATAATTCATAACCTTAGCAAATATAAGTGTCATAACCCATCATTTTAACACGAGTTCACTTTGACATCGTTGGCAGGATTTTTGAAAACAAATTATTAATTGTTCATTTTTCATTCTTATATTTATACTATGAAAATTTTAGTCTATTCTATCTTCACAGTTCTATTGTTTGCTTTTTCGGCTTGTATAGAAATCATCGATGATATTACGATTAACGAAGATGGGTCAGGGACTTTCAAATACACTGTTAACTTAAGTTCAAGTAAAGTGAAGATCAATTCAATTCTTGCATTAGATAGTTTGGATGGGAAAAAAGTACCTTCGCTAAAACAAATCCAAGAGAAACTCACCAAAATCATTTCTGAATTAAAGAAGAAGGATGGAATTACAAATGTTCACTTCACTTCCGATTATTCTAATTTCATCTTTAAATTAAACTGTGATTTTAACTCTTTAGATGAATTACAAATTGCAATTAAAGATCTAGCCGTTAAAGAAAATAACGGTAAAGAAATTCCAGAACTAAATCACAGTTGGATTAGCTATCAAAATGATTCTTTGGTCAGGTCTGTACCTCAAATAACGGTGGCAAAAACGAGTAAAATTAATCAACGTGACTCCGATTTACTCAAAGAAGGACACTATACTTCTATCACTCGATTTTCAAAAGAGGTGGATTCATTTTCTAACGGCTCTGCAAAATTATCGAAGAATAAAAAAGCAGTAATGGTCAGGGCAAATCCTTATTTGCTCACTAAAAAGCCTCAATTATTGGATAACGTGATTTACTTGGCTAAATAAACAAGGCTTTTTCGTACTTTTGAGGTATAAATCAATAATATGAAATTATTCACTTCTACCCTATTACTTTTTGTGAGTTTGTTCTCTTTCTCACAGCAATCTGAAGACCTTATCCCAACAAGTGCGATTTCTGTATTTAGCATTCATTCAGAAAAACTTTTGGAGACAATTTCTATGGACGACTTAGTAAGTTATGACTTTATGGAAGATGTGCATCAAGAATTATTTGATGGCTCAACTTCTGGGAAAACTTTAAAAGAATCTGGTATTGATTTTACAAAGAAGTTCAATGTTTTTTTTGGAAAAGGAACACGGTATGAAATCAGTGGATTCACATTCAACATTGCCAATGAAGATCAACTTTTTGAGGTGTTTGATGATTTTGAGCAAAAGAAAAGCAATTATACTGGCACAGAATGGTACAACTCTTATTTTAACCACCTTATTGTTTCTGGAAAAACAGCATTAATGATTCGGGTTTCTTCCGATTATGATTTAATTCAGACGGTTACCGATTCTACATGGAAAGCTAGAGGTAATGATTTTTCTTTTTACAATACTTGGGATGGAGCTGCTGATAAAGTGGAGTTTACTGAAGAAATGGAAATTGAAGAGAATACATCAACACCAGTAAAAGACATCCAACTTCCTGTTGCAGAAGATGATCCTACCACAAAAACTTATTTTGAATTAAGAGATTCAATCGAATTTGTTTACGATGCTGAATTCTTAAAAGAAGTTTTAGACGATTTATTCATCGCTAAAAACAACCTTAAAAAAACAACCCCTCTTTTTGCACAACAATTAACGCATGATTCTGAAGGAGTTTTCTATTTCGATAATGCAAGGTATAACCGAAAGGGAAATTACAGTTATTATCGACCTTTCTATTCTTCAATTTACAATTCTGTGAATGAATTATACGAAGAAAATACAATTGTTGGAGACATCATTATCCGTGATGGGGAAATTGATTTAAAAGTCGATGCAAATTATAACGAACAACTCGGAGCCATCTATTCAGACCTGTCTAAAGCTAAATTTGATAAGAACGTTTTGAAATATATTCACACTGACAATCAATCCTTTTTTACCTATAACATCAACATTAAAAAAGCGTATGAAAAGGCTTACGAAATTATTGTGCCTATTTTAGAATCTTCAGATGATGGTAGAGCAACAAAAAGTTTAATAGGTTTAGAATTTTTTGATGAGTTTGCAAACAAAGATGCATTGTTTGACACTTATAGAGGAAGCATGTTTGGAACGTTTAATGGAATCAAAAAAGTGAAGACAAAACAAGTTATTTACACATATGATGATAATTTTGAATATCACAAGGAAATAATTGAAGGAGAAGAAGATATGCCCATCTTTACCTTTGGTTTCTCATCAAAGAACAATGAATTCTCTGAAAAATTCATGAAAAGAATTGAGCGACTTTCTCACAAAGAAGTGTATGCGAAAAATGGTGTTTGGGTGATAGAAAGAGGAGCATTAGATGCTGCAGATTTATTCGTTGTTCTTAAAAACGACTTGGTTATTTTTACCAATGATGAAGATTTAGCGATGAATCATTCTGATGGTTACGGAAAAGAATCACTGGACAAAACTTTATCTAAAAAAGCGAAGAAGAGTAAATTTCTATTTGGATATGCGAATCTAGGAAGTATTGCACAAGGGTTGCCAAGTGAGATTTTTAATAGCCGTGAAAATAAAATAATAGACGTTTTGAAAAATAAATCTGGACGTGTAGAGTTGACTTCGACAGAAATTAACGACAAAAAATCTTCGTTTAAATTGGCTTATACTTTTGACGGGGAGAATGAAGATATCTCAAAATACGTATTAGACTTGATTAATAGTTTGTATGTTAACTCTAAATAGAAAATCAATGGTGAAGAAGTTTCTTCTCATCATACTTCTTGCTGGAATTTTTGCTGCATTACTCTATTATAAACCTTGGAAGAGCAAAAACAATCAATTCGTGCAACTTGAAGACCGATTGCCGGTTGGTTCAATAATTGGGCAATCCAACATTCTGAATTTATCGAATGATCTGTCTAAAACCATGTTCTACTATGAACTTCCTTATAGAGATGTCATTTCACCGAATATCATTCTGAGTCAAGCGAAAAAATTTGGACTCGATGTGCAAGCACCCGTCTTTTTCTTTGCTAATGATAGTCTATTTACCATTAAAGAATGGGGAGTAATCACTTCAGTTCAGGACAGTATTAAAGCAGCTTTGGGGATTACGCAACTAAAAAAATACTTCGCCCTTACAGATACATTAATTGCAGATCAACATGTTTTTTATTCTCCCGAATTTAGAATCTATGTGAGTTATAGCAAAGATTGGTTTTTAGCTTATCAAGGCGATGATATTGGCATTATAGTGAGGCGAGTTTGCTATCCAAAACCGGGAAATGTTCACCCTCGTTGGTCTTCATTTATTGCATCCAGTGATTTATCAAAAGATGATTTAACCGCCGAAATAAAGTCTAATCAGTTGTCAGAATTTGGTATTGAATCAGCTGTACTTTCCATGTCCAATGATTCCACAAGTTTTATCTTCAATACACAGTTAATTCATTCAGACACACTTGCATTCCAATTAAAACAACAAGGGGCATCTTTCGAACCGAAAGAATTTACCAAACAGTTGCTTAATTTCCATTTTGACATTGAACAGTTAAGAAAGAATAAAAAGCATCCATACAGAGCTGTTTTTGATAAAATTGGCGGTAAAATTAACTTTCCTGCCGACAACTTGCTCGACTGCTGGACAGGAGATATTGCTATCCGTCGAGGAGGGATTCAAACAATTTATGAAAAACACATTGTTTCAGAACTAGACGATGATTTTAACATAACGGAGGTTGAGAAAGTAAAAGAAGTGCAGATAACAGGTTTTGCATTGCAAATTTCCACCAACAATAAAGGACGTTCTTTTGTAAAGCAACTTCTTAAAAAAGGAATCTTATCTGAGGATGGAGAAAAATACCGACTGTTGTATTCTCCTCCTTTGAAATTGAAAAAAACGGATTCAACATTGACGTTTTACACAGGTAAATATCGTCCAAATGTTATTTCTTCTCCAGGAAGTAAAGCAATTTGGGATTTTAATTACACACCCGTAGAGTTTTTCATTGATTCTACTTCTACAAAGGTAATTTTTGGGAGAATCAGAGTGCCTTTGAAGAAGATTGTTCGAGATGTGATACCGTAGCGTGTTGATTGGACCGCTTTGCTACTCGAAAGTTTGACGTTCCCGACTGTTCCGATAGGTTTTGCTTCGCCGAACAACGGCAGCGAATCGAATCCAACAATCTAACAGCACTCACACTTCCTTTCAACTTATCCGCTTCCTTTTCTAGAAAATCCTTATCCGAAGGGACAAGGTAGCCGAGACGCAAAAACCGTAACAAGAACAAGTGATAACTTGTGAAGACGAAAGAACGACAAACGTTAGTGCGGAAGTTATGAGGTAGCGTTTTGAAAGAGACACAGAGTATGGTGAATAAAACAAGTGAAGTGAAAGAGTGCTTGAAGTATGAAAGATCTCTAAAGTGAAACGCTAAAAACAAAGGTAACGACGCTAGGAGGAACTCTGAATGCCTTTGCGGTCCGAGATGAAATCCCGAACCAGCTTAAATAACTAGATTTGGAACGCGAAAAGTTTGCGCCTTGACTCCTTACCCAATATACAAAAAGCCTCCTTTGATTTCTCAAAGAAGGCCAATTTTTTTCAAGTGTAAACTCTTACACTTTCATTCCTTTAACGACACGATCTTTACGTTTCGTTTTTTGTAATTTCTTTTTTACAACTTGCAAGTATGCAACTCCACTAGCACTCGTTGCCATGTATGGTTCGTTACCATAGACAAGGCTTCCACCGTTTTGTCCATTGTTCCAATCAGCAACTAAATAATATTTACCAGAAGTTGAACCTCCACGTTGAGCAAAAGTAATGGTCTTCCCTGTACCTGTCTCAAAACGAAGAATCAACGCACCATCATTTCCAAAACTTTCAAAGACACATTCTGTTCCTAAAGGAATAATAATTCTATCTTGTTCTTTACTTGAAGAAGACACCAATGTACCATCTTTATCTGTTCCTTGAGTGCCCGAAACTTTGTTTTTTTCTAAAATAATGGTTGCAGAAGTGATGAACTGAACCTTTTTAATCATTTTTTCAGAATCCAAACCGAATTCATCTCTCACTTGATTTGTATAAGGAACTTTTGTTCCACAACTAACTAACAACAAACCAATCACTGCTATCAATAAATATTTCATCTTTCTTTTTTTTACAAATATAATGAATCATTTTGTCAAAAATAATGCCTAGATGGTATGAATCAAGAAAACATCCTATTTTTGTATCAAATAAATTAAAATGGCCGTTGCAATTCAAAAATTCAGTTTCAATCCTTTTCAAGAAAACACTTATCTTGTCCACGATGGAAAAAACTGTGTTATCATTGACCCTGGTTGCTATGAAAAGCAAGAGGAAGATGCATTGATTCAATTCATAGAAGAAAATCAACTCACCCCAACAGCATTGTTGCTGACTCACGCGCATGTGGACCATGTTTTGGGTTGCAATTTTGTCCTCAATAAATGGGACATTGACTTTTACATCCACGAAAAAGATATTGCAACATTAGATTCTGTAACCAACTACGCACATGTTTATGGATTTAAAGGATATACACCTCCCAAAACACCAAATCAATTATTGAAAGGAGGAGAAAAGCTTCAATTTGGAGAAATTAACTTCGAGGTGTTATTCACACCCGGACATTGTGTGGGGCACGTGGTTTATTTCGATAAAAAAAATAACTTTGTCATAAACGGTGATGTTCTTTTTGCAGGAAGCTTTGGGAGAACAGATTTGCCAGGTGGAGATATGAATGTCTTGAAAGAGTCTATTTTTAATACGATGTTCAAGTTGCCAGAAGAAACAGTTGTTTACTGTGGCCATGGAGGAGAAACAACAATTGGGGAAGAAAAACGTTCTAATTACATTCTTCAATTCTAAATGCGCATTGCTATCAATACACGATTTTTGCTTTCACATAAGATGGAAGGTTTTGGATGGTACACATACGAAATCGTTCGTAGAATAGTAAAAAACCACCCTGAGCATGAGTTCTTTTTCTTTTTCGACAGAGCATTTGACCCTAAATTTATCTTTGCGGAGAATGTTACTCCGGTTGTTTTAAATCCACAAGCACGGCATCCAATATTGCATTATATATGGTTTGAATTCTCGGTAAAAAAAGCATTGAAAAAGCACCAAATTGATTTGTTCTTTTCTCCAGATGGCTATTTATCACTTTCTTCTGATGTCAAACAAATTGCAACAATTCATGACATTAATTTTGAGCACAACCCCGAAGATTTAAGTTGGTTGACAAGCAAATACTACCGTTATTTCTTTCCAAAATTTGCAAAAAAAGCGCATCACATTCTGACCGTTTCAGAATACTCAAAGCAAGACATTACAACAACTTACAAGATTGATTCTGAAAAAATAACAGCTGTTTGGAATGGGGCATCTGCTATTTTTCAACCTCTTTCTTTATCAGAAAAAAATGCAACAAGAGAGAAATACGCAGAAGGCAAAGAATACTTCCTGTTTGTAGGTGCGCTTTCTCCCAGAAAAAATGTAAAAAGATTGTTGCAAGCTTTCGATATTTTTAAAACGAAGTATCCTGAAAACAACACCCAATTTGTTATTGTCGGAGAGGAGTTATGGACAAATGCACTTGCTGAAATACAACTTCCAGAGGATGTGCAAAAACAAATTCATTTTACAGGACACATCGAGCTAAAAGAACTCGCAGCTATAATGGCAAGTGCAACCATTTTTACTTTTGTGCCTTACTTTGAAGGATTTGGTATTCCACTAGTTGAAGCCATGAAATCCGGAACTCCAATTCTATCTGGAAACAAGACCTCTTTACCTGAAATTGCGGGAGAATGTGCATTGTATTGCGACCCTTTTGATGTAAATGACATTGCTAACCAACTGGAACAATTGGCATTTGATAAAGAATTGCAACAAAGGTTGTCTAGCAAAGGATTAGCAAGAAGTGAAAAATTCTCTTGGGATATTTCTGCAGAAAAAATTTGGGAGGTGTTAACCTCCGAACACTAATTTTCACTAACTTTAAATTCAAACCTTACATCATGAAACACTTTTTTCTAATTAGCATTGGACTTTATTTACTCACTTCTTGTGGGAGTAGTAAAAAATTCTCCGTAGCGGAAATAAAATCAATTTATTTAGAGTACAACCAAGTAGCAGACCTCAACTTTGGAAAAGAATTTCAAGCTACTGTTTTTGCCGTTATGATAGATGGTCGAGAAGTCGATGTTTCCAAAAACAAGAAATTTTCCTTCTTTTCGGAAGACATTAAACGATTAACGAATAGTACTTATTTGATTACAAAGAAGCCTTCTTCGTTTGATGATGAAGTAGCTAACGTTAGACTAACTTTAACCGACAAAGAAGAAACTTTTAGCAGCAATCAATCTATAAAAATGAACTTTAAGGGTGTTCTCAACATTTTTGCAAATGGCAAAGACGGAGAGAAAGGATTGGGTAGAAAAAATAGAAAGGGTCGTCTTGTTCTTCGCGATGGAAAAAATGGTTACAATGGAGGTAACGGAGCTAATGGAACCAATGCAGATAAAATTTCTTGCTATGTCTGGTCGGAAGGGGCTTATAATTATGTTTATGTCAAGAACATTTCGCAAAACAAGGTTTGGAAATTCAAATGTCTTAATAGTAGTCCAATTTCAATCAATGCTAACGGCGGAAACGGTGGCGACGGAGGTAAAGGAGGAAATGGTGGTGATGGGCAAGATGGAGAAGTCAACAAAGATGGTAAGAAATTAAGAGCCGGAGATGGTGGTGACGGTGGCGATGCTGGTAATGGAGGAAATGGAGGAAACGGAGGAGACGTTTTTGTTTACTTACACCCTTCTGCGGGACATATCGCTTCTAATATAACCATTCTAAATAGCGGAGGTCAAGCAGGGATTTCGGGTGTAGCGGGTGTTGGCGGAAAAGGTGGTGTAGCACTTCCCAATGGTGCAACTAGAAGTAACGGTAGAAATGGAAATAACGGGAGCAATGGTATCGAAGGGATGCCTGGGTTGCCTCAGCAAATCACAACAGTCGAATTTGATATTAGCAAATATAGATAGTGATTATCTCTTCGAGATTATGATTTTTGCTTAATTAAGATGTTTTTGTCAGTGAAATCTTGCGTTATTCGGCAAAAAGTTAAAGCAAATTTGTTGCAATTATTATTGCACGTAATACGGTGAAATCATCCAATAAACCACTACTCCACTTACAGCTACATAAAACCAGATAGGCCAAGCAAAACGAGTCCATTTTTTATGCCGTTCGAAATTTCCTTGCCAAGCAAACAAATAAGTAAATAGCACCAAAGGCACAACGGCAATACTCAAAAGGATGTGAGATATTAAGATGATAAAATAGATTGTTTTTGCATCTCCACCGTATGGAGTTGACTCAGATGTCATATGATAAGCAACATAGCAAGACAAGAATAATAAAGAAAGAAGCAGTGCTAATCGAATTAATACCCTATGCAGCGACTTGTTCTTCTTTTTTATAGCTACTAAGGCAAGGATGAGAATGATGGCTGTTATACCGTTAATCGTTGCGTAAACTGGAGGTAAGAATGATAAATCAACACCATCCACTTTTACCCCAAAAAGAACTGCAACCACCAAGGGTATGACAATTGACAAACCGTAAATCGCCCACTTTGCTTTGCGCAACTTACTTGGATCCTTCAATTCCATATTCGTGCTTTAGTAGTTTTCGAACATCTGCTTCAAGAACATCCATTTGTTCTCTATCAGTTCCTTTGTAGATTCCTCGTACGTGACCACTAGTGTCAACTAGCGCGAAATAATCTGTGTGTCCAAACCCTCCGTCGGCATCGTCATTTCTTTCTGCACCGTTAAAAAAACTTTTGGCCAATAAGTGAGTTGCCTCTTCTTCTCCTGTTAAGAAATACCAATTTGCTGTGGCAATATCGCGTGCTGAAATG
>DQTF01000157.1 GCA_015662935.1 Crocinitomicaceae bacterium
TGATAACGTAGGTGATGTTGCAGGAATGGGAGCAGATTTATTTGGTTCTTATGTTGCAACTGTATTGGCTGCGATGGTATTAGGAAACTACGTTATTAGAGATAACAATGGAACGGAAGGTTTTGATGGAATGGGACCTATCTTATTGCCGATGGCAATTGCAGGTGTAGGTATCATCATTTCTTTGATCGGAACGATGTTGGTGAAAATCAAATCGAACGATGCCAAAGAAAAAGAAGTAATGGGTGCATTAAACATAGGTAACTGGTTTTCAATTGCTTTAGTAGCAGTTGCTTGTTACGGTTTAATTACTTGGATGCTTCCAGAAACAATGATGATGAGCTTCTTTGGTGAAGGCTTAATTGAGATTTCTGCAATGCGTGTCTTTGGAGCTGCAATTATTGGATTAATTGTTGGAGCTGGAATTTCTTCAGTAACAGAATACTATACAGGATTAGGTAAAAAACCAATTTTAAAAATTGTTCAACAATCATCTACAGGTGCAGGAACAAACATTATCGCTGGTTTAGCAACAGGAATGATATCTACATTCCCAACAATCATTTTATTTGCTGCTGCTATTTGGGGATCGTATGCGTTCGCAGGATTCTACGGAGTTGCATTAGCTGCTTCTGCAATGATGGCAACAACGGCTATGCAATTAGCAATTGATGCTTTCGGACCTATTGCTGATAACGCTGGTGGTATTGCTGAAATGAGTGAGCAAGATCCAATCGTTCGTGAAAGAACTGACATTTTAGATACAGTTGGTAACACAACTGCTGCAACAGGGAAAGGATTTGCTATTGCATCTGCTGCCTTAACATCTTTAGCATTATTTGCTGCTTACGTTACTTTCACAGGAATTGATGGAATTAACATTTTTAAAGCACCCGTATTAGCAATGTTATTTATTGGTGGTATGGTTCCAGTTGTATTCTCTGCATTAGCAATGAATGCTGTTGGTAAAGCTGCCATGGAAATGGTTCAAGAAGTTCGTCGTCAGTTTAGAGAAATTCCAGGAATCATGGAAGGAACAGGAAAACCAGAATACGATAAGTGTGTGGCTATTTCTACTGAAGCTTCATTGAAACAAATGGTGTTACCAGGAATTTTAACAATTGGTTTTCCTCTTGTTATTGCATTCTTACCCATGATATTTGGAATGGATAATTTAATCATTGCTGAAATGTTAGGAGGTTATATGGCTGGTGTTACTGTATCAGGTGTTCTTTGGGCAATCTTCCAAAATAATGCAGGTGGCGCTTGGGACAACGCTAAGAAGTCTTTTGAAGCTGGTGTTATGGTTGATGGAGAAATGACTTACAAAGGTTCTGAGGCTCATAAAGCAGCAGTAACTGGAGATACAGTTGGGGATCCATTTAAAGATACTTCTGGGCCTTCAATGAACATCCTAATTAAGTTAACTTGTTTGATTGGTTTGGTTATCGCTCCAATTTTAGGTGACGGTCATGGAAACGGAGGAGAATATGGTCAAGCTGGAATGTGTTCTGGTCAAAAGACGGAATGTTCTGGAGAGACTTCTTGTTCATCTAAAAAGAAAGCTTGTTCAGCAGATACTAAATCTTGTCATACGAATACAACTTGCGACATGAGTAAAATGGCTGACATGTCTAAAGAAGAAATGGCAGCAATGTGCACTGAGAAAGGATGTTCAACTGAAGAGATGGAAATGTGCATGAGTATGTACAATGAAGCAGGAGAGTTTGTTGGTCATGGTGACAAGAAAAAATGTTGTAAAGATTCTTCTAAGGAATGTACAGGTGACAAAGCTGCTTGTGATCACGCAGGTGAATGCACAGCAGATTGTAAGAAATAAGGATTCGATTCTTTATATATTGAAACGTCTCGAGCAATCGAGGCGTTTTTTTTGTGGGTTAATTTGCCACGGATGCACAGATAAAAACTGACGTCTTTTCTCGCTTAAACAAGAGAAAACATTGGTGATTTCTCTTTCTTTCTCTCATTTATTTTCTTAACTTAAATAAGAAAGCAACTACTATGAATAAAGAAACAAGCGTTCTTCCGGAACAAATAATGACCAAAATCTATACTGTCAGAGGTCAAAAAGTGATGATTGATCGTGATTTAGCAGAATTGTATGGCGTAGAAACGAAAATGCTGAAAAGGCAAGTTAAAAGAAATCTGGATCGATTCCCGAAAGATTTTATGTTTATAATGTCGGAGAATGATGTTAAAGATTGGAGGCGCCAAATTGGCACCTCCAATGTAGGAGATAAAATGGGATTGAGATATTCACCCATGGCATTCACTGAACAAGGTGTTGCCATGTTGTCGAGTGTTCTTAAAAGTAAACGAGCAATTGCCGTAAATATTCAAATAATAAGATTGTTTACAAAAATGAAAGCGGTTTTATCTGAGCATCAAGAATTACTTTCAGAAATTGAAGACATCAAACAAAAAGCAAATTCACAGGATGAAAAAATTGAGCAAATATTCAATTATTTAAACCAATTTGTTGAGCAAAAAATGAAGAGAGAAAAAGTGGGGTATAAAAAGTGATTATTCACTTATTTGCTCTCCCATTTTTAGAAGCGTTTCAAAACCTTTGCTGGTATTCTCGATTAAGTCTTTTGAGAAATTCATTTTGCCTTCTTCAAAAAGAACAATCAATGTGGAGCCTCCAAAAGAGAAATAACCTTTTTCATCTCCTTTCTGAAAGGGTTTGGTTGGTTGATACGTTTGATGAATTCCTGCGGTTAATGTTGCACCGACATCACAAATTAAGACGTCCCCGATTTCTTTATTGTGCAAAACGCAGTACTCTCTTTTGTTTTGCAAGAAGATTTCCACTTTTTCACGTAAAGCAATCGGAGAAACAGAATAGTAATCTCCTTTAATCTTTTTGTTCTCACTTGGAACTCCACTCACGGGAAAATGAAATCGATGATAATCAACAGGTGCCAATCGAACCACCATCATGGAACCATTATCATATTTTTTTGCTAGTTCCTCATTTTGCAAAAAGGTAATTAAATCAAATGCACTTCCTTTTACATAAAACTGTTGCGTGTCAGAAATTTTTGGAAACACTAGCACTCGACCATCAGCAGGAGAAACAATTCCATCTCCAATTGGTCGTGCACTTGGTTTTATTTTCCGGTAAAAAAAATCGTTGAAATGCTCAAATTCTTGCTTTTGATAATCATTCAAGTCAATTTGATGCTTTTTCACAAACGGTGCAATTTTACTTTTTGAAAAAGAGCTTCTCATGTATTTTCCAAAAACAACAGAGAAATACTTTCGTTTCACCATCAACCATAATGACATTTTGCCTAGAGGATTGCCTCCATACAGAAAGTTAAGAAAGCCATTCCCTGGTACTTTCTCTATTTCTTCTTGGTTATTAGACCGGTTGATATAATGAATTTCTTGCATTGGGGCAAAAGTAGTGAATTTAATCTTCCATTTTTCAAATCAACGAACTTGCTAGTTCTCCTCTTTCCTTACATTGATATGAATCCAAATACTTCTCCCTAACCTTAACATCAATGGCCAAGAAATAAGAAAAGAGAGAATCATTGCTCCGAGGTAAACCCACGTCATTTCTTTATCTGCGAAAAGAGCAAGAAATAAAAATGGAACTTCAATCAAAATAACAATGGGATAGCTCGTCCAAAGTGAACCTAACCAAAAACCGGGTTCTATTTCATAATGGAATTCACAATTAGAGCAATCCTCGTGCATTTCTAACATATCAGAATAGACAATTAAACCTTTCTTTTTAAAAAGGTCTCCTTTACGGCAATTGGGGCATTTTAATCCAATAACTGATTGCGTAAATGATATTTCTTTTTCTTTCAATTGATATAAATAAAAAAGGGATGCTTTCACATCCCTTCATTTTAATATTCAAATGTTTCCATGAAACTTGTATTGAAATCTCCTTCGATAAACTTAGGGTCTTCCATTAATTTCTGATGGAAAGGAATAGTTGTTTTAATTCCTTCAATAACATATTCATCCAACGCTCTCTTCATTTTTTTAATTGCTTCTTCTCTTGTTTGAGCGCGTACAATTAACTTTGAAATCATTGAGTCATAGTGGGGAGAAATCTCATACCCAGCGTAAACGTGCGTATCAATTCTTACACCGTGTCCACCTGGAGCGTGATAATTTGTAATTTTTCCTGGAGAAGGTCTGAAATTATTATCTGGGTCCTCCGCATTAATTCTACATTGAATTGCATGCATTTGAGGAATTAAATTTCCTCCTGTGATTTTTTCTCCAGCCGCCAATTTAATTTGCTCCTTGATCAAATCATAATTAGTCACTTCTTCGGTGATTGTATGCTCAACTTGGATTCGTGTATTCATTTCCATAAAGTAGAAATCACGATTTTTGTCCACTAAAAATTCAACTGTTCCAACACCTTCATATTTTACAGCTTTTGCAGCTTTAATTCCTGCAGTACCCATTTTCTTACGAAGACGATCAGTCATAAAAGGAGAAGGCGTTTCTTCCACTAATTTTTGGTGACGACGTTGAATGGAGCAATCTCTTTCCGATAAATGGCAAGCATTTCCGAATTGATCTCCAGCAATTTGAATTTCGATGTGACGAGGCTCTTCGATGAATTTCTCCATGTACAAACCATCATTACCAAAAGCAGCAGCCGATTCCGCACGAGTAGCATCCCATGCAGCCTCCATGTCTTCCTCTTTCCATACCACTCTCATTCCTTTACCACCACCTCCGGCAGTAGCTTTCATAATAACTGGGTACTTAATTTTTGTTGCTTGCTTAATAGCATCAGGTAAATCTTTTAATAAACCTTTAGATCCAGGGATACAAGGAACACCAGCTGCAATCATCGTCGCTTTTGCGCTTGCTTTATCTCCCATTCCTGCAATTTGCTCTGGTGTAGCACCAATAAATTTGATATCGTGTTCTTCACACACTTTAGAGAATTTTTCATTCTCCGATAAAAAACCAAATCCTGGGTGAATAGCATCTGCATTTGTAATTTCTGCAGCGGCAATAATATTTGGAATAGAAAGATAGGATTTTGCACTTAATGCAGGTCCTATACAAACTGCTTCATCCGCAAAACGAACAGGTAAACTATCTTTATCAGCAGTCGAATAAACGGCAACTGTTTTGATACCCATTTCTTTACACGTACGAATGATTCGCAATGCAATTTCTCCTCTATTGGCAATCAATATTTTTTTGAACAAGGCCATAAAATAAAGTATTTATAAGTACAGAATGAAAAACAACCTGTACATTATTAAATTAAAATGTTGAATTAAGAAGGATCTACCAAGAATAATGGCTGATCGTATTGTACAGGTGTAGAGTCATCCACTAATACCTTAACAATTTTTCCTGTAACCTCTGCTTCAATCTCATTGAACAACTTCATTGCCTCAATGATGCAAATAGCATCACCTTCTTTGATCGTATCTCCAACCTCTACAAAAGGTGGCTTATCAGGGCTCGAAGACCTGTAGAATGTTCCAATCATTGGAGATTTTACCGTGATGTATTTAGAATCTTCCTCTGCAGGAATTGCTGTTTCAACTGAAGCTGCAGGAATTGCAACTGGAACAACCGGAGCTGCTACTTGAGCGACTGGTGCTGCTGCCTGAACGATGATTTGCTCTTGCAACTTTCCTTTTTTCTTATTATTATCTGCTTTGATGACAATTTTAAAATCTTTTTGTTCGATTTCAACCTCGTTTACGCCAGACTTAGCTACGAATTTGATTAAATCTTGGATCTCTTTAATATTCATTTCTTACTGATTTTAATACGTTAAAAATACTATTTTTTAGTAATTAAGAATTATATGCCCACTTTAAATAAACAGCTCCCCAGGTGAATCCTCCACCAAAGGCTGATAAAATAAGCGTATCTCCTTTTTTTAATTGTTTTTCATAATCCCACAAACAAAGTGGTAATGTTCCAGAAGTTGTATTACCATACTTCTGGATGTTAATCATCACTTTATCTTTAGACAATCCCATTCTATTTGCCGTAGCATCAATAATTCTCAAATTAGCTTGATGAGGAACTAACCAATCAACATCTTCGCTTGAAAGGTTGTTTTTCTCCATTATTTCTGCAGAAACATCCGCCATATTTGTCACAGCAAA
>DQTF01000106.1 GCA_015662935.1 Crocinitomicaceae bacterium
CAAAATCAAAACGTTTTTTAAATTTAGGAGAATACCATTTCAGGTTATAGGTATAGGTATTCAATTGAAGTCCCAAAGCAGGGTTTTTCGTATCCTCTTCAAATTCTTTTCTGTAATTATTTGTGTAACCTAAAATAAGATTCAGTTTAGAATCACCGATAAACAAACTATTATCAAAACTCAAATTGTGGTTATCAATTAATTGGTACGGAAGTGCAAAATTGCGTTTCGTTGAATTCGAATAGGTGGCATCCTCAACAATTCCGAAATTATTCTGAAGAAAGCTATACCTAAGATTAGAAATCCAGTTTCTTGCATTAAACCCGATTGAACTTTTGATGTTTTTCTCATCAAATCGTGTATTATAAACTCTTGAAAAGCTTGGGACCTGGTAGTCTGCATGAGAAGAGTATGAGCCAAACAGGTTAAATTTAAGTTTGTTTTTATGAATTTTAAATCCCGCTTGATTCATTGACCCTAACGAATTCGAAAGAAACTTCGATTGAACAAATCCTTCTATAGTATTTTGATTTGCGTATTTTTCATCAATAAAATAGAGAACTCCACCCAAAGCATCAGCTCCGTAGAGTAAAGATGCAGGGCCTTTTATGACCTCAACACTTTCAATACCAACTTCTCCTACACCCAAACCATGCTCATCACCCCATTGCTGATTCTCGATTCTAATTCCTTGTGCATAGGTCACAATTCTGTTCCCAGACAAACCTCTGATGATTGGTTTTCCTATTCCAGCACCTGTCGATCTTTGTTCAACTCCGGGAATCGAACTAATCGCTTCAATCAATGTCAATGGAGAAGCTTGCTGTAATTCTGATAGTTTTTTATGCGTCACACTGATGACATTGTCTCTTTGCAATCTTCCTCCTTGTGCAGAAACTACTACCTCATCAATTTCAAAATGATCTTTTTCTAAGTAAAAGGTTTTTATTTTTGAAGTATCTATGGTTATGATACCATCTATTTTATAATAACCTAACGCCGTAATCTGGATGTGAATTTTTTTTTGCGAAAACCTCTCAATTTTAAAGACTCCTTTTTCATCTGTAATTGTCCCTGTTTTTAAATCAACAAAATCTACTTGTGCATGCTCTATCATTTCTTTGGTGTCTTTATCCAGAACAACACCTATGAAGGTTTGACTATGTAAAAAAGAGCCAAAAGATAAGCCAATTAAGAACAAGACTATTCGAAAGAAAATCATTGAATGGAGAGTGCTTTTATTTTGTAAAAATACGTATTATAGATAAACTTTCAATTAAATCATAGTAAGTAGTTGAGCATAAAAATTTTCCCTGAGTATTTATTTGTTTGTTACTTTTTTCAATTGAAGAATTCTATATTTGTAAGAAAAACAAAATATGATGGAATATCTTTTTCAAATAGCTCTAGTTATACTACCGGCAGGAGCAGTGTTATTAACTGCCATCTTTTTTATGAGAAAAACATACGAAAAAGAACTCCTTTCATCTAACATTGAATTAAAAAGGGAGCGTCAAAAGTTTTTTTTACCTCACAGAGTCGATGCTTATCAAAGAGCAATCCTATTTTTAGAAAGAATTCACCCTAACAGTTTAGTAATGCGCTTAAACAATCCAGGTTTACCATCAGCAGCTATGCAGGTAAAATTGTTAGAATCAATCAGAGAGGAATATGAGCACAACATTGCTCAACAAATGTACATTTCACCAGGATCTTGGAATTTGGTTAAGAAGTCGAAAGAGGAAACAATCAAAATCATCAACTTAGCAGGAAAGCAAATGGATGCAACATCGAACGCAATGGATCTATCAGGAAAGATTTTTGAGATATGCGCTGAAGTCGGAACGCTTCCTACAGAAATTGCTGTTGATGTTTTGAAAGGAGAGGTGCAGAAGTTGTTTTAGGCACTTCGAGAACCTCAGCGCCCAAACCAACTCAATCCAATTTTTGAAACTTATACTTCTACAAATTTAATGCATCGACGTTTGACTTTTGAATAAGGCCCTCGAAGGCAGCAATATTAAACCAAAGTTATCCTATTATCGTCGATTTCAATGACATCTCCAATAACTAACTTAGCTCGTTTTCGTGTTTCTAACTCTCCATTCCTGAAAACAACGTTGTCTTCTACAATAATCTTTGCGTGTCCACCTGTCTGAGCAATACCAAGCGCTTTCAATAGTTGAATAAGTTCAATGTATTCTCCTTTAATTTTAAATTCTTCGATCATTTTTTATATAATTGATATATTTTTTCTGCCGCTAGAAAGGACGACAACTCTCCATTTACAACTTTATTTTGCATTCTTTTTAATTCTTCTAACATCTTTGCATCAGAAAAGAAATCATTCAGCAACATTTCTTTCAATGTTTCAGACAACCATTTTTTATCTTGCTCATGTCGTGTTTTTTCAAAGTAACCGTTTAATTTCACTTGATTCTGAAAAAATGAAATCACATCCCAAACAGCATCTACTCCATCATTCGTATAAGAACTACACGTTGCAACTTGCGGAATCCATTCGTTTTCGTTGGGGGGAAATAAATGCATGGCATTTTTATATTCTCGGGCTGCTATTTTTGCTTTCTTAA
>DQTF01000094.1 GCA_015662935.1 Crocinitomicaceae bacterium
ATCTAAAACCAAAACAATCAATTCTTCAGTTTCTCAATTCAACGATTCCTCAATTATTATTCAATTTGGTGTTTTTTGGCTGAATAGTTACAGATTATTATAGAAATATGATTCATTTCTTAAAGGAAATAATAAAAACAATATCTTTGCACTATGACAAAAGAACAAATGCAATTATTGAAGACTAAGTTAATCTCCCTTGGAGACTGTCTTTGACTTAGATGATAGAAGATTTAAAGTACAAGAAAAAGAGAAGATAAGTACACAGCCTGGGTTTTGGGACGATTCTAAAAAAGCTGAATCTATTCTTAAAGAAATGAAAAAGGATAGTTATTGGGTAAAACTTTACGAAAAAACGGAAAGTGTTTATGAAGATCTTGAAGTAATGCAAGAATTTTATGAACTAGATGAAGTTTCAGAAGAGGAACTTGATGAGAGTTACAAAAAAACTATATCTGTAATTGAAGATTTAGAGTTTAAATCAACTTTAAATAAAGAAGAAGATTCCCTTTCTGCAATTTTACAAATCAATGCAGGAGCAGGTGGAACGGAAAGCTGCGATTGGGCTTCTATTCTTTTAAGAATGTACACAATGTGGGCAGAAAACGAAGGTTTTAAAGTATTAGAACTTGACAGAAGAGATGGTGATGTAGCAGGTATAAAATCTGTTTCTATAGAAATTTCTGGAGAATTTGCTTATGGATATTTAAAAGGCGACAATGGTGTTCATCGCTTGGTTAGAATTTCTCCTTTCGATAGTAAAAACAAAAGACATACTTCCTTTGCCTCTGTATATATAACACCTGTAATTGACGACTCTATTGAAATTGTGGTAAATCCAGCAGATTTAGAATGGGACACATACAGGGCTAGTGGGGCAGGAGGTCAGCATGTAAATAAGGTTGAAACGGCTGTAAGAGTTCGACATCTACCTTCAGGTTTAGTAGTAGAGTGTCAAGAATCTCGTTCGCAAGTTGGTAATAGAGAAACCGCAATGAAAGTGCTGAAATCAAGACTGTACGATTTAGAATTGCAGAAAAAAAATGCAATTAGAGATGAAATAGAAGCTGGGAAAATGAAAAATGAATGGGGCTCGCAAATTAGAAACTACGTTTTACATCCATACAAAATGGTAAAAGATGCGAGAACTGCTCACGAAACTTCTCAAGCACAGTCTGTGTTGGATGGCAACTTGATGCCGTTCTTAAAGGCGTATTTACTTTGGGTTCAAAGAAATTAATATTCAACTATTTGAAGAATACATTAATTTAATAAAAAAACGTGTAATAAAAATGTGCCATTTTGAAATAAAATTCCTTTTAAATGGTTGTAATTCAGTGAGAGATATAAATTTTAATGAAAAAAGAAGATAAAATAAATAAACCAACAATATCAGAAATAGATAAGTGTATAGAAATATTAGAATTGTTAAACAATGATGCTTCTCAGATTTTTGAACTTTCTCAAGAAAAACGTAAAGCATTGATGATTGCTGCAGGTAAACTTTCTAGACCAAATAAAGATGAATTTGCACAAAGAAAAAAAGATGGCAAAAAAGCTGCCAAAAGAAAAAAGATAGAAAGAGAAAAGCACGCAAGAAAAGAAACAGGCATACGTAGTGCAAGAGAAGCAAGTATTTTTGAAGCACCAAAAATGTTGGCTTTAGAGCACAATAAAGCTGAAGATATGGGCGAACTCGAATCTGCAAGAAATTGCTACGTTTGTAAAACCATGTTTACCAAATTGCATCATTTTTATGATACTATGTGTACAGATTGTGGTGATTTTAATTATGCAAAAAGATTTCAAACAGCGGATTTAGATGGTCAAGTTGCTATTGTAACAGGTTCAAGACTAAAAATCGGCTATCATATTTGTTTAATTCTTTTACGTTCGGGAGCGAGAGTTGTTGCTACAACAAGATTTCCTGTAGATTCGGCTATTCGATATTCAAAAGAACCCGACTATATGGATTGGTGCGACAGGTTACATATTCACGGTTTGGATTTAAGACATATACCAAGTGTAGAAATTTTCTGTAATTTTATAGAACAAAAATACGATAGACTCGATATTCTTATAAACAATGCAGCTCAAACAGTTAGAAGACCTGCGGGTTTTTATCATCACTTAATGGAAAAAGAAAGCTTGAGTATAGATGAATTGCCAGCGTTTGCCCAAACTTTATTGTCAGACCATCACAACTGTTTAGAACAAATTCAAGCCTTAACTCCAAATATAACTAGAGATAAGCAAAATACAGCATTGCCAGTAAGTTGGCACGAATCTGAACCTGGTGTTGGTATTCGAGCATCAGCAAAATTGTCGCAAATCCCTTATCGTTTCGATAATTCTTTAGATACCCAAGAAGTATTTCCAGAAGGAAAGTTGGACGTAGATTTACAACAAGTAGATTTAAGAAAAACCAATAGTTGGCGATTGGAATTGGGAGAAATTGAAACACCTGAAATGATTGAAGTTCAACTTGTAAATGCAATTGCACCTTTTGTTTTGAATAACAGGCTTTCTAAATTGATGAAAAAAGAAGAAACAGGTTTAAAACATATTATAAATGTTACTGCAATGGAAGGAAAGTTCCAAAGATTTAAAAAAGCGAGTAGGCATCCACATACCAATATGGCAAAAGCAGCA
>DQTF01000086.1 GCA_015662935.1 Crocinitomicaceae bacterium
ATAGATATTCTCCGTAAACAACCCTAAACGAACAGGATGCGAATAAGTAATGAAATGAATTTCATGCCCCTTTAATGCTAATGCTTTTCCTAATTCTGTTGCGACGACTCCACTTCCTCCGTAGGTTGGATATAAAACGATTCCTATTTTCATTTTTAGTTATTGGTTGGTTCAAAAATAACGATTCTTATTCTTAGATACTTTATATTATTCTTGAATTATTGGACGGCTTACCTATTTATTCTTTACGAGAAAAAGAATCATTCCGTAAATGCCAACAATTGTTGTTTCATTTCTTCTAAGGTCATTTTTTCACTCACTAACTTCTTCGCAAAATAATCAAGCGATTTAGAATCTTTTTTGATGGATGATAGAATCAAATCAATTATTAATCTAAAGCCGATTAACAACAATGCAGCAATCAACCCCATGTTGATAAGAACAGCGAAAAATCCGATGATAATGACCACGAATTGTTGAATAAAAATTCGCACATAAGGCTTCATCATCACTTCTCCAGGTGTAAAAAGTAAGTATTTATCTTTGCCAATAAATTCAACCAGAAATTGATACGCGTTGCTGACAAGAATCCCTACCAATACATACCACATTCCATCAAGTTGCAATACGGCTGTGTAATTATCTATTAAATTAAATGCTTCTTTAAATAACGCATCCTCTCCGAAGGTGAAAATTAAAAAGCCAAAAACCGATTGAACCGCAATGAAAAACCCGTAGTGAAACAAAAAGAAAAGAATCAAGCCCTTCCCCATTTCGTTATCCCCATTTTTATTTCCTAAACGGATGGTGTAGTAAATTTTCAACGCATTAAAGACACCAATTATCATTGTCTCAATGAAATAGGCAAAAAACACAACTACAGGATCTATAACTCCCGCAAGCAAGAGAACAAGCATATACAATGCGTTCAGCCATATCGTTGCATTTTGTGATGTTGGAAAAAAAACTGCTTTGAACATCTATTCGCTAACTTTTATTTTCTTGAGGACTAAAGATCCTATTTTCACAATTAAATAGCTGAATGGTAATGCTGCAAGAACATCAATGGTGTAATGTACGTGTTGAGCAATTAAAAGCAAGCCAATTAGCAATGCTAAAAAAGCAAAAATCCACTTCTTAGTCAGAAAGAAAAATAGAAGAATCAATGCCGTGTGTCCACTAAAAAACAAGTCTGAATCGATCTCTCCAGAATAGATGAGGTTATTTAAAAAAGGATCTTGTAAGAAAATGATATCCTCGGGAGTTGAAAGTGGTATAACACTCAAAGTCAACAACCTAAACAGTAATAACAAAGTATATGCTATCATTATTTTACTAAGAAACAAGGTCTGCTTTCTTGCTAAAACGAAGTACAATAACAAAGAACTATAAGTAATGGAAAAAATAAGCAGCGAATAATTTTTCTGTGGTAACAGCTCAAAAAGTGGGTCTTTTATTTTCCACCCGCCAGCATCTACACGAACTTCGTGGAAGCTAAGAAATTGAACAAAAACAAAGGCAATCAGTATCAATAATGCGGCTGAAAGAAAAAACAAGTGTTGTTTTTTCATTTTACTTCGCAGAATTTACAGCTTCATAAATCACTCGTTGAATATCGGTACGAATGTTCATTCTTACCAATTTCCAATTCTCCGCATCAGGATAAACACGATTGGATAAGAACACATAGTTTATTTCTTTCACTGGATCTGCCCAAACAATGGTCCCCGTGAAGCCAGAATGACCAAAACTTTTTAGCGAAACAAGATTGCAAGTTGGACCTCCATTCAAATTTCTTGTTGGCTTGTCAAAACCGGCTCCTCTCCTATTCTTTGGGCAAAATTGACAATCAGTATATTCTTCAATGACTTGTGGTTTGATGTATTGAACACCTCCGTAACTTCCGTTGTTGAGATACATTTGCATCAACTTTGCTAAATCAAGCGCATTAGAAAAAAGACCAGCGTGACCTCCAACTCCTCCCATCATAGATGCGCCTTGATCGTGAACATACCCGTGAATTAATGTCTTTCTAAAAATCAAATCATTTTCTGTTGGGGCTATCTTACTCAATGGAAAATAACGTGTTGGATAATAACGTAAATACTTCAAACCCATTGGCTGATAGAATTGCTGTGTCACAAAATCATCTAATGTTTTACCCGATTTTTTCTCAATAATTTTCTTCATAAAATAATAACCTAAGTCAGAATACTTATATTTTTTTGAACGCAACAAAGGTGTGTGTAGAATAGAATCATAAATCTTATTTGTATAAGAGCCCAATATCCACAAATCTTTTGCAACGCGTTGATTAAACAATTCACTAGAGTCTTTAGCATAAATTTCAGGATTTGGTTTCTTTTCCTTCAAAGTCTTTACATAGAATGGAATCCACGGTTTTAGACCTGCTTGATGCGATAACATCTTGCGTAGTTGCATGGATGCATAAGGTGTTCCTTTCGTTAATTCTGGCAAGAAATCATGCAATCGTTGATTCAAATTTAACTCGTCTTCGCTATTGTAATACATTAAAGACAAGGTAGATGCAGCAATTTTGGTGATTGATGCAATGTCGTACACATCATCATTCAATACAGGTCTATCTGGAGAATAAGTATGATTTCCAAACGACTTTCTATAAATCACTTTTCCTTTAACGGCAACCACAATTTGACAACCTGGAAAAGCTTTTGCTCGAATACCTTTCATCACAATGCTATCAATTTGAGCCAATTTCTTTGGATTAATGCCTAATTCTTCTGGTTGCGATTCTTTCAACCTTTCACCAGACTCAATCTCAATGCCTTGTCCTCTTTTATAGTTAGAGTTAACCGTGATAGGTAATTTTCCTTTGGAAGCATAAGTCCCCATTAGAAATTGCCCCATTCTATCGTTTGCCCATTTGTTGTTTTCATATCCGATCACCAACGCATTGATATTCTCCAAATTTGCATCCTTTAAAACGTATGGATTCCCCATCAGCGAAAAGATATTCTTTTTTGCCGAAGGAAGTTGCGTCAGCCAAGAATCCCATCCTTTTGGCATGCCATAATCTCCTCGCTTTGAGACACGTTTTGCATGAATGCTTGTAATAATCACATCGTAATTTTGCAATTTATCCCCCATTCTTCGCAGTGCTTCTTCTCCCGTGAAGAAATGAAAATGGTCCACTTCTGCTACTAAATCCATGGAAGAATTCATTGGAGAATTATGCAAACCGATTGCAACATGCGCGATTTTCTGATCAAACCGTTTGATTGGTAAGGCATCTTCATCATTCTTCAAAACGGTAATTGCCTGTTCGTAGGTTAATTTCTTAGCCAGTTCAACTTGACCTTGAGAATACGTCCGAAACTTTTTAGGTGCAATGATTGCCTTGAATTTTGCTTGCAGGACTTTCTTGCATCTTGCATTAATTTCCTCTAAACTAATTTCTCCAGCATTCACCTTTGTCACAATCGCATCAATTGCTTCCCCAACACTTTCTGGCATTAGCAGAATATCACAACCTGCATCAAAACTCTTTACTACAGCATCGACTGCACCATACCTGTCGGCAACTGCTTTCATGTTCAACGCGTCACTGACCACTAATCCTTTAAATCCTAACTCTCCCTTTAAATAATTTTGTATGGTTGGTTTTGACAAGCTACTCGGCGTCCCTGTATTATCCAAAGCAGGAACGTTCAAGTGGCCAATCATCACAGAAGATGCACCGGCAATAATTCCGGCACGAAACGGGAAGAAATCAACTGCATTGATGTGATTGTAAGAATTATTCACAATCGGCAAATCTTTGTGAGAATCAATATCCGTATCGCCATGTCCTGGGAAATGTTTGATACTTGACATTACACCTTGCTTTTCCAAACCTTTCACCGTTGCAGTAACGTGTGCTGCAACATCTTTCGGGTATTCTCCATAAGATCGAAAACCAATTACCGGATTATTAGGATTACTATTGACATCTGCAACGGGAGCAAAATTGAAATGAATGCCTAATTCTCTACATTCTTCCCCCATCATTTCTGCAATTTTCTCAGTTACTTTCAGATTGTTGGCTGCTCCCAAAGTATAGTTGTACGGAAAT
>DQTF01000007.1 GCA_015662935.1 Crocinitomicaceae bacterium
AACTGCACCCGTTGTAATTGAACAAGGCGCTGTTTGTGTAATTGTAAAAACCACTGAGTTAGAGCCAGTTGTAATCGGGTCATCAGCAACTACTCTGATTAAGTAACCAGCACCAGTTGGTGTGCCTGATGGGATATTGAAAGCAATGTTTCCTGAATTGGCTGTTGATGCTGAAGTACCAATAACAGTAGGTGAAGCAAAACTTCCTGTTGCATCTGATAATTCTACCGAATAAATATTTGGACCATTAAATGTTCCAACAGAGGTAAATGCAACTGAACCAGCAGTTCCTATTCCTGCCCCACAATTTGCAGTAAAAGGTCCGCCAGAAAGAGCTCCAGTTGTTATTGTGTTAGTACTGCAGTTTGTTGAACCGTTGACAGTAATGTCATTTCCTCCGCCTTCAAAACCTCCTGAACCTGCACCTCCAGATGCTCCATACATATAAACTCTATATGTTACAGCTACAGCAACGGCTGTCTGTGTAAATGTAAATGTACTAACACTTGGTACTGCAGCTACTGCTCCCAAGTTTGTTGAATATCCATCCAAAGAACTTCTAAGAGCCATATTTGATGGCCCTGTTCCAGATGCTTGAACATTTACTGCTATTGATGTTACCGTAAAATTACAACCTCCACTTGGTGTAACAGTAAACTCCATATAATGGTTGTTAGTGATTGCATTTGCCAAAGTTCCTGTCTCCCAACCGTTTCCGTTAAATCGATTACCATTGTTTGCTGGGTTTACACCCGCCCCACGTGAAATAATTCCAGCGGCAACATTTGGATCATTAAAATTGGAAGGTGCAGTAGCTTCATTTCCTGCAAGGCCATTAAAGTCAAAAGTCATTATTTGAGAATAACCTGAAAGGCTAATTAATAATATTAAGGTTGTAGAAAATACTTTAATAAGTTTAAACATAGCGTTTAATTTAGTGTAATGTAGAAATAAGCGTTCTTATTATGTCAACGGAAAGCATTCCCATTGGTTGGCTCAATTTGTTTATTAGTTTGTATAAAAATACACTAAATGAACTAGTTTTCAAAAGGTTAATTCTATTCCTGTGCCTTATTACTGTTGATAACTTAAGTTTAACTATTTACTAAATCGTTTTATGGGTTTTACTTAAACGGTTAAGTTTAGTTTAGTGGTTAAATATGTTCATTTAGTCGAAAAGTTGAAAATTGTTCATAAAAAAAAAGCTCGACCATAAGGTCGAGCTTTTAAAATTAGTTTTGTTCTCTTATTACATCAACGCTGTAAATGAAGCGTTTTCCATGTATTTGATAAACTCTCTATCTTTTTTTGCTTTCGCTTTGTAAGATCCGTCTTTTGCAAAACAGCTTTTCAAGTTACTTACGATTTCAGATAAATTATCTTCTCTTGCAGCAATAACTGCTTTTAAGTAGTAACCCATTGCAGTTTCAGCTTCAGCAGACTTGTCTAAAGTCGATTTAGCTGTACTTGGAGTTCCTGCTAATAAATTAGCTAAAGATCTATTGTAAGTGTCTTCAGTATTGAAGTTTGCAACTGCAGCATCATAATCACCATCTAAGATGTTAATGATTCCTTTGTTATATTCAACTTCTGTACCTTCACCATTTGCTTGGTTCAATAATTCCATCGCTTTAACTCTGTCTCCTTCTAAGCCTGCAATTGCTCCTAAGTTGTTCTTGGAAATTGGATTGTCTTCGATTCCATTTGCTTTTTCAAATTGAGTTTTAGCTTCAGAAGCTTTGTTTTGCTTGTATAAGATTGCACCAACATTGTTTGCTGTTCTGTAATCGTTAGGAAATTTCTCTTCCGCAATTTTGTAAACTCTTAATTGCTCATCTAAATCAGTAGATAATGCAGCAGTATATAATAACTCTTCAACAGTTAATGTATCAGGGTTAGAAGTTGATAATGCAACTAACTCTTCATCAGAAAAACCAGTTTGATCATAAACAACAACCATTTCTGCTCTTCTTAATGCAGGGAAGATATTTTTGTCTAAGTAAGAGAATGTTTTGCCCATATCTCTCATTGCTTGCTCACGCTCAGTTGAGTTAGAAATTGTTTCCAACACTCTTAAAACAAGATTTTTATCATCTTCGTTCATTTTAGTATCAGCTTGTAAAGCAGCTTTGAATCCTGTGTAATCTTCACCACTTCCTTTAACTACATAAATATCACCTTGAGCACCTTCGTTCTCAGCTTTCTTAGCAATTTTCATTGATGCTTCTTTTGCTGCATTTGCTCTGTCAGTAGATAAAGTATTGTTCTTATCTTCTTCACCCTCTGGAGAAGCATAACCTGTTACGTTAATTGACTTAACTGCAACTTTAGCATCCGATTGTGCATTTGCTAAGAATTCTTCAAACAATTTAATGTCATCTTCTCTTAACTCATTACTTCTTACATCAGACTTTCCTTTTAAATAATTGATTTGAGAATTAAAGTTCTCTTCAGTTACTCTTTCAAAAGCATCTTTTGCAACAATCACTTTAAAATCTTTTCTCACTAAGTATGGAGTGATTATAGTTGCGTCTGCAATTTTCGTTTGAGGAATATCACCTTTTTCTTTAGTTCCTTTAAATATTTTACCAGTAACGTTCAATTCAGAAACTTCCATATCTGGAGAATAAGCGATAATATCAGTATAAGTTACTTTACCACCTGCTTTGTATTGAATAACCTCACCGTTTCCTGTTGCTTTTTCACCTTGAACTCTAACTGGCTTCAATGCGTGAGAACCTAACATTGGAGTAATCTCCGCTACTGCTTTCTTGTGGATTCCTTTTTCTGGGAAAGTAATATCAACTTTCACACGAACTGAATCTCCATGCATTTCTAATGGGTTTGGTGTTGCTACATAGTCAACATCCTTCAATAGTTTACACCCTGTAGCTAATGCTCCTGATACAACTAAGAGTGACAAAACTTTAACGGTTTGCTTTTTCATAATAATTCTAAATAATAGTACATTTCAATTTTCAACTGCAATGATAAGTAAAAAAGTTAATTGTTTTAACATTTTTAGCGAGAATTTATCACTAAATCGGAATAGATGAATCAGAAATGGTGATTGATGAATCATCCTCGCAGTTTCTTTTGATTTGTTCTATGGTTAATCCAGAAATTGGATCAATTAAATGATTTGCAATATCGGATAAGGGAAATAACACAAAATTTCTTTTTCTATATTGTGAATGAGGAATTTCTAATTGTTCAATCTTTATTATTTTGTCTCCAAAGAGAATGATGTCTATGTCTACGATTCGAGATGTGTATTCTTTATTGATTGATTTCTCTTTTCTTCCGATTAATTGTTCTATTGCTTGCGTCTCATTCAATAATTCAAAAGGAGATAGCTTTGTTTTTAACTCAATGCATAGATTGAGGAAATGTGTGTCTGAATCAAATCCTAAAGGGAGGGTTTCATAGATTCTGGATACACTACCTATTGGACTTATTTTGGTTGAGATAAGATGAATAGCTTTTTCTAAGTTAGAAAGTTGATCTCCTAAATCTGACCCCAAGCTTAAATAAACAGTTGTTAATTTTTCCATTTAAAGTGTTCAATAAAATGATCTAAATCGACTTTTAAGTAATTCAAGGTTGGTTTTAAAGAGTCATAATTAGGAGAAGAATTGAAATACACGACACCACTAGCAAATTTAGAAACAGAATCTGTCATGTAGAACTGAAAAGGGGATGCAACATTGCCTTCAAGAGCGAAAAAGGTGCAATAAACTTTGTGTTCAGGAAGAATGATTTTGTAATCGTTTATTGCAGTAGCCTTTATTTTATGCTCGTCAATTTTATCATTTACATAATTGACATAGGTTGCTAATGGTTCTTCCATATCTATGTATGTAAAATGTAGGGTTCCATTTAATGGTCCTAAGTTGATGTCTTTATGACAAGTTAATTCTTGTCCTTGCATGACTTGTTTTACATTGAATATTTCAGGAATAGAAAGTTCATATGGGCAATCATCTGTGTACGACTTGTAAGAATGATTAGGCAGCTCTAGCCTTAAATAAGTGGGGGGTTTAGGAATGTAGTTTTCATCTTTGCAAGAGGAGAAAAGAAAGAGAAATGAAAATATTACTAGAGAAAATTTAATCATTGTTCGTCGAGTTTCGTTCTACTTTTACCATTTTTATTTTTCTCTGATCACTGGATTCAATAATCAGTTTTAAGTCACCAACATGAATAAATTCATTGTTTTTAAGAATTTTTCCAGCTTCTTCAATGATAAATCCACCTAATGTTTCAGCATTCTTACTGTCAAACTCATCCTCATCTATTTCGAGTACTTTAATAAAATCAATTAATGCTGTCTTTCCCTCAAACAGATAAGTGTTGTTGTCGATTTTTGTGTAGATGACCTTATCATTGTCAAACTCATCCGTAATATCCCCAACAATTTCTTCGAGAATATCTTCTAAAGTAATTATTCCATTTGTTCCACCGTATTCGTCGACCACTAAAGCGATGTGTACTTTTTTGTCTTGAAATTCTTTTAGTAAGTCATCAATTTTTTTATTCTCCGGAACAAAAAACGGTTCTCTTACCAATTCTAACCAATCAATTGTCTCTGTCTTTCCAAGAAAAGGAAGCAAATCTTTAATAAAAAGGATTCCGACAATCTTGTCAAAACTTTCTTCGAATATTGGAATCCTTGAATGTCCGCATGCTAGAATTTTTCTCATCACCTCTGAGAAATCACTGTTTTTTTCTAATGCATGAACATCAATTCGAGGTTTCATGATTTGCCTAACCTCTGTTTTTCCAAAGTTGACGATTCCTTCTAGAATTTTGTGTTCTTCGTTCTCTTCGTTTGATTCTTTGGTTAATGCTAAAGCAGCCTCTAGTTCATCAGATGATATGTCGACCAACCTTTTTTTGAATTTTTCTTGAATAAAACCAGAACCGCTAACAAGAATAGATCTAATCCATGAAATCGGTGGAATCCGATTGAAGAAGAACAACAATCTGCCCATCATTTTACTAAATCCAAGTGCGTTTTTGGTTGCGTATATTTTTGGGATGACTTCCCCAAGTAGTAATAAGGTAAGTGTTATTAGTACAACTTCTAATAAAAACCGTAAGGTTTCATTCATAGATGAATCTCCTAATATTTTATTAAGCAAAGAACTTGATAAAATAACAATACCAACATTAACGAAATTGTTCGTGATAAGTATAGTTGCCAATAAATCTTTTGGTTTGTCGAGCAGTTTTGAAACGAATTCAGCCTTCTTGCTGTCGTCTTGCTTTAGGTCTTCTTTGTCAATTGGACTCAACGAGAAAAAAGCAGCTTCTGACCCTGAAATTAAAGCAGACATTAACAGGAGAAAACATAAAACGAGTAAGAGAACAATTTCAATTGTCCCAAATCCTGCTTGGATAATCGCCCCGTCAAAGGGCATGATACTCGGAGGTTCTATTAAATTCATTAATCAGAATTAAAAAGGTAAGTCCTTGTCTTTTTTGATGATATCATCAACCTTGCTCGGCGCATCAGGTGTTCCTTCCGAAGAGTAGGGAGCTTGATTCTGAGAGTTTTGATTATCAGGACGAGATAAAATGGTCAGTTCATCGGCAATTACTTCTGTCGTATATCGCGTATTGCCTTCTTTGTCTTGCCAAGATCTCTTTTTTAGTTTTCCTTCTATGTAAACTTTCTGTCCTTTGCGAACATACTTTTCTACAACGCCAGCAAGTCCTCTCCATACTACAATATCATGCCAGTCAGTATTTTCTATTTTTTGACCGGTATTTTTATCGGTGTAAGATTCTGACGTTGCAATTGGGAAATTAGCGACTACAGAGCCATTTTCAAGATGTCGAACTTCAGGATCTTTACCTAAGTTTCCAATCAATATTACTTTGTTTACAGTTCCTGCCATGAGATGAATGCTAATTTTTAATAAATGTACTCATTTTTAGAATAATTCAGAAAAATCGTTTAAATATTTATCGATAATTCTTGGTAAAGGATAATCTTGAATTTCATCAATTTTTATCAATGTATATTTTTTCTTTAAGAATTCGGGGATAGAATCAAAGTGATGAAAAATGGCAATTATTCTTTGATGACTAAGAATATGCTTAATTTGCTTCGACTCAAGCTTTTGATTACTCCAGACTTGTGCATCTTCCTTTGTAACGAGTTCTTTTGTTTCAATCAAAGGGAATTGATACATGTTTTTCCAAATATCTTTTTCTATTCTCTGTTCAATTAGGAGTTGTCCATCATTTTTGTAAATTAGAAAATGAAAATATCGTTTCCTCACTTTTATTTTTTTTGTTTTCACGGGACGTAATGGAATGGTGTTATTGGAGAATGCTAAACATTTTTCTTGAAGAGGACATTCTTCGCAATTAGGATTACTTGGTTTGCAAATCATTGCTCCGACTTCCATAATTGCTTGATTGTGTTCTCCTGGTGAGGTACAGTCAATTAATTCTTGTGCTAATTGTTGAAAATATTTTTTCCCTTCTGTGCTGTCAATTGCAAGATCAATATCAAACACGCGACTAAGTAATCGATATACATTACCATCTACTACAGCTTGACATTCATTGTATGCAAAAGAACTGATTGCAGCAGCAGTATATTGACCTACGCCTTTTAGAGTGAGTATCTCCTCAAATGTTGGAGGAAAAACACCATTAAGATCATCGCAAATATATTTTGCAGAAAAGTGTAAATTTCTTGCTCTGCTATAATAGCCAAGTCCTTGCCAGTCATTTAGAACTTCTTGTTCTTCAGCAGTTGCTAAATCTTGCACGGTAGGGTAGTGGTTTCTGAATTTTAAATAATACCCTCTTCCTTGCTCAACTCTCGTTTGTTGCATGATTATTTCAGATAGCCAAATAAAGTAAGGGTCGCTTGTATTTCGCCAAGGAAGGTCCCTTTTATTTTGTCTATACCAAGCCTGAATTGATAGTGAAAAATCACTCATTTAAAGAAAAAATTAATATTTGTTACAAAAGTAACTCAACTATTTAAAATAGAAGTCTATTTTTGCACCCTCTAAAAGAAATTAAAAATTAAATAGCATAAAATCAATTAGATATGACAAAAGCAGATATCATTTCAAACATCGTAGAAGAAACAGGTTTAGAAAGAGTTGAGGCTCTTAAGGCAGTTGAATCATTCATGACAACAATTAAATCATCATTATCAAAAGGACAAAACGTTTATTTGAGAGGGTTTGGTAGTTTTATTGTTAAGCAAAGAGCAGAGAAGACAGGTCGTAATATTTCAAAAAATACAACGATTATTATCCCAGCACACAACATTCCTTCATTCAAGCCAGCAAAGACTTTTGTTGATGATGTGAAGACAAATGTAAAGGTTAAGTAAAATAAGCGCTTTCAAATGATAGTTTTTCATTTGGATTTATTAATTTTGCCCTCTCGCTTTTATAGTGAGCTCATTTTGTTCTTTTGAGAAGAACAATTAGTTAAAAAGAATTATAACAAATTAAAATATACAATTATGCCAAGTGGTAAAAAAAGAAAGAGACATAAGATGTCTACTCACAAGCGTAAGAAGAGACTAAGAAAAAATCGTCACAAGAAGAAGAAATAAACTTCATCTTTAATAGATTTTGAATAGAATTAAACTTAGTGGATATTAGTCCACTAAGTTTTTTCTATATATTTAATTTCACTTAAATTAAGCTTTCATGGGTTTAGAATTAGTAGTCGATACCAGAAAAAAAGGTACATGGCTTGCTCTGCTCGATGACGGAAAGCTTATTGAGTTGCATCAAGAAGATGGTGGCGATAATGAATTTTCAGTAGGAGATGTTTATCTCGGAAAAGTCAGAAAAGTCGTTCCTAGTTTGAATGCTTCATTTGTAAATGTTGGATATGAAAAGGATGCTTTTTTGCACTACCTTGATTTAGGTCCTCAATACAATACACTTAATAAGTTTTCAAGAGAAACATTGCGTGGCAAGCAAAATGTTGCCGATCTACAGTATGTAAAACTGGAGAAAGACATTCCGAAGGATGGTAAAATTAATGATACCATTTCTGCTTCGGCACCTATTTTGGTTCAGGTGGCCAAAGAACCA
>DQTF01000047.1 GCA_015662935.1 Crocinitomicaceae bacterium
AGACATTTCTATGCTCTAAAACTATTCTTATTGGTTGGTTTGGTCTATGCGATTTTTCTAAATTAAAGCTTAAGTTTTTACGTAAGATTACAGTTTTTAATGCTTTACATTTGTCAGCTCCATAAGAATCTGGAAATTCTAGTATCGTTTTTTCACAAATAGTTAATGCTTTCTTTTTCTCCCATTGATAAGATTCTGTTTCTTTATCGTATTCATTACCTCTACTATTGTAAAAATCAGCAATATAAAACCAAGCAAGAGCAGTTTCAGTTTCTTTTGAATAATTATTAGTCAACTCTTCTAAACCATGTAGATACAATTCTTTTTTAGTCGAGTTTGATGCATTATTTTTAACAAATTCTAATCGTTTTAATGCGTAATGAACAGCGCTATTATAATTCTTCTTTTTGAAGTGAAAACCTTCCAATTCCTGATAAACTAATATAGCTTGATAAAGACTCGAGGTAATATCGATAGTCGAAATTTTAAGCTTTATAAACTCTTTTATTCCTCCAAAATACTCCGTTTCTTTTATTTGAAAAAAATCAGCTGGTTTAGTAATGTTAAATTGAGTATTATTAAAAAACTGTATCGCTCGCCCTCCAAGAAAATCGTATAAAGTAGGTTGCAATTCTTCAGAATGATTCGTATAAGAGATGATTGTTCTAAAATCCGTTATCGTAGTGTGCTGCAAACTATCCTTATTCGAAAGGGATAATAAATACTCTTGAGTTGTTTTTTTAGCAATCGTTTTTAAGTCCCAAGTTGTAATATCATCATTTTTAAAATCTACAGAATAAGAACGCTGATTAATTTTCCATTGATTTTGTTGATAATAATTCCAATAAGATTCAGCAGTAATGGAGTGTAAAATTTGTTTTAAAGGAAAATCAGCCGTACTTGCTGTTTGTTGCAATTCATTAAGGGCAATTACATAGTTGTCTTCTTTCAAATAAGCATTGTATTTCATCTTATAAATAAGGCATTTGACAATTTGGGGAGTATTCTCATCATTCTTCGCTTTGACTAAAATTTCATCAACTGAGTTAAGTGCAGTTTTATAAAGCCCTTTATTTGTTTCAGCATCAGCTTTATCCCAAAGCTCTCCATAATCTTCATTATAATTGAAAGATAAGTTAGATACTTGAATATTCTCTTCTTTCTGTGCTGTCTTTTTCTTATTCCCACATGAGAATAGAAGCAAAACGAATGAGAATCCTACAATAATTATTTTAAAAATATTCTTTTTCATAGCCTTATTATTTTAGAGCACTAACACCGATTATATCAATTAAATTATGAAATACGCCAAATAAATAGTTTCATTATTGCATCTACTTCTTCAAATAAAAAGACCATAGCTGTGGTTATGCTAATTTTATTCTCATCGAAAAAATAAATTCAATTTCTTTTTTCGCATTTCAATATTCAATTGGCATTACTTTTCAGTATAGTTTCTAATACACACAAATATACAATAAGTTCAAAAATAAATTAAAGTATTAAAACAAAAAAAAGGGATAACAAATGTTATCCCTTTTTTAATATATTTAGTAAAAAAAATTACTCTTCTTCTTTCGAATCTTTAACTTCTGCAGTTGCTTCAGTTGTTGTTTTCTTTTTACTTCTTCTTCTTCTTGTTGCTTTCTTCTTAGGAGCGTTATCAGCTAATAATAATTCGTTGAAATCAACTAATTCTATCATTGCCATTTCAGCGTTATCTCCTTGTCTGTTAGGTAACTTGATTATTCTAGTGTACCCTCCTTGTCTTGCTTCAACTTTAGGCGCAACTGTTTTAAACAATTCGATTGCAGCTTCTTTGCTCTTTAAGTAACTAAAAACTGTTCTTCTTGAATGTGTTGTATCTGTTTTTGATTTTGTAACCAAGGGTTCAACATACATTCTCAAAGCTTTAGCTTTAGCTAAAGTTGTAACAATTCTTTTATGTTCGATCAAAGAACAAGCCATATTAGAAAGCATTGCTTTTCTATGTGCTGTTTTACGTCCTAAGTGATTAAATTTCTTTCCGTGTCTCATTTTAAATCTTTTATTTCTGGATTATTAAATAATAAAAATTATTACTCTTTATCCAATTTATATTTTGAGATATCCATTCCAAATGAAAGTCCTTTCGATTCGATTAAATCTTCAAGTTCAGTTAAAGATTTCTTACCGAAATTTCTAAACTTCAATAAATCATTCTTTTTGAAAGAAACTAATTCTCCTAATGTTTCTACATCTGCTGCTTTAAGACAGTTTAGAGCTCTCACAGAAAGATCCATATCAACTAGTCTAGTTTTAAGCAATTGACGCATATGTAAAGATGTTTCGTCAAATTCTTCAGAGCTTGATCTATCAGTATCATCTAAAGTTATTCTCTCATCTGAGAATAACAAGAAGTGATGAATTAAGATTTTCGCAGCTTCTTTAATTGAGTCTTTTGGAGTTATAGATCCATCAGTTGTTATCTCCATCTCTAATTTTTCGTAATCGGTTTTTTGTTCGACACGAAAATTTGAGATATTATATTTCACATTCTTAATTGGTGTAAAAATCGAGTCTATAAATATTGTTCCAACAGGAACATTTGACGTTTTGTTTTCTTCAGAAGGAACATATCCTCTACCTGATGAAATTGTCATTTCAATATTTAACTTAACCGATGATTCCATAGAACAAATAACTTGTTCAGGATTAAGAATTTGAAAAGCTGAAGTAAAATTACCGATATCACCAGCTGTAAACTTATCTTGTCCAGAAATGTTTATAACTAATTTTTCAGAATCAGTATCTTCAATTTGTTTTTTGAAACGAACTTGTTTCAAATTAAGAATTATTTCAGTTACATCTTCAACAACTCCTTTAATTGTATCAAATTCATGATCTACTCCTTCAATTTTAACCGAAGATATTGCATGCCCTTCAAGAGAATTAAGTAAAATTCTTCTTAAAGCATTACCTATAGTGATACCATATCCTGGTTCTAGAGGTCTGAATTCAAACTGACCAAAAGTGTCAGTTGAATCAAGCATAATAACTTTATCTGGTTTTTGGAAATCTAAAATTGCCATTTTAATTTTGTATTAATCGTTCAATTATTATTTAGAATACAATTCAACTATAAGTTGTTCTTTGATATTCTCTGGAATTTGGTCTCTTGTAGGAGTTGCATTAATTTGCCCTGTCATATCTTGAGCATTCCATTCTAACCATTCATGTTTAGATGAAGATGCAGCAAGTGAATTAGAGATTACTTCCATTGATTTAGACTTCTCTCTTACACCAACAACATCACCAAGTTTAACTTGATAAGAAGGTATATTTAAAACCTTTCCGTTAATTGTAATATGTCTATGAGAAACTAATTGACGAGCTCCACTTCTAGTTGGAGAAATTCCCAATCTAAAAATAACGTTATCTAATCTAGTTTCACACATTTGAAGTAAAATCTCACCTGTAATTCCAGATTTAGAGTTAGCTTTCTTAAATAAGTTAGAAAACTGACGTTCTAAAATTCCGTAAGTATACTTTGCTTTTTGCTTTTCAGCTAACTGCATTGCATATTCAGACTGTTTTTTTCTTCTTCTATTGTTCCCGTGCATTCCAGGAGGGTAATTCTTTTTTTCAAGAACTTTATCTGCTCCAAAAATTGGTTCGTTAAATTTACGAGCAATTTTTGATTTTGGACCTATATATCTAGCCATTGTAAATAGTAATTTCTATTGTATTAATTAAACTCTACGTCTCTTTGGAGGACGACATCCATTATGAGGCATAGGAGTTACATCGATAATCTCTGTAACTTCAATACCACTATTATGAATACTTCTGATAGCAGATTCACGGCCAGAACCAGGTCCTTTTACGTAAACTTTTACTTTTCTTAATCCAAATTCGTGAGCTTCTTTAGCGCATTCTTCTGCTGCTACTTGTGCTGCGTAAGGTGTGTTTTTCTTAGAACCTCTAAACCCCATTTTACCAGCAGATGACCAAGATATAACTTGCCCAGATGCATTTGTTAATGAAATTATAATATTATTAAAACTAGCTTTTATGTGAGCTTGCCCTACAGGTTCTACTACAACCTTTTTTTTCTTTTTTTGTGACTTCGCCATAATTAAAAAAGATTATCTTTTATTTAGTTGCTTTTTTCTTATTGGTAACAGTTTTCCTCTTACCTTTTCTTGTTCTTGCGTTATTCTTTGTTCTTTGACCTCTTAAAGGTAATCCCGCACGATGACGTATACCTCTTTGACATCCTATATCCATCAAACGCTTGATGTTTAATTGAATCTCCGAACGTAGTGTACCTTCAACAATGATATCATCACTTATGATACTACGAATGGTTCCAATTTGATCATCATTCCAATCTTGAACTTTAATGTTCTCATCTACACCAGCCTTAGATAAAATCTTTGTAGCGGTGCTTCTTCCAATTCCAAAAACATAAGTTAGAGCAATAATGCCTCTCTTATTTTTTGGAATATCAATACCTGCAATCCTTGCCATATTCTAGTTTAATTTTTTTACCCTTGACGTTGTTTAAACTTTGGGTTCTTTTTGTTGATTACATACAATCTTCCTTTCCTTCTAACGATTTTACAATCGACAGAACGTTTCTTTACTGAAGCTCTTGTTTTCATTATACTTTATTTATATCTAAATGTTATTCTCCCTTTCGTTAAGTCATAAGGAGACATTTCTACTTTAACTCTATCGCCTGGTAAAATTCGAATATAAAACTTTCTCATTTTTCCAGAAATATGGCCAATTATAACATGTCCATTTTCTAATTCCACACGAAATATAGCATTTGGCAATGCTTCTAAAATTGTCCCATCTTGTTCAATAGCTGCTTGTTTAGCCATAACTTATTTATTCTTTAGTACCTCTTCAATATATTTGAAAGTAGATAAAACATCTGCTTTACCTTTCATAACAACTATATCATGCTCAAAATGAGCAGACGGCAAACCGTCTTTGGTATTTATTGTCCAACCATCATCTGATTGAATTACATCCTTAGTCCCCATGTTAATCATAGGTTCAATAGCTAGTACCAACCCTTCCTTTAACATCAATCCTTTCCCTCTCCTTCCATAATTAGGAACTTCAGGACTTTCATGCAACGATCTTCCTAATCCATGACCTACTAATTCACGAACAACACCATAGCCGTTTTTTTCAGCATGGTGTTGAACGGCATATCCAATATCGCCAATTCTTTTTCCAACAATTGCATTCTCGATTGCAAAGGTAAGACTTTCTTTCGTAATATCAAGAAGTTTTTTAATTTCTTCTGAAACTTCTCCTACTTCAAACGTATATGCTGAGTCTCCGTAGAAGCCATTTTTTAAAACTCCACAGTCTAACGAGATAATATCTCCATTTTCGAGAGGTTTATTAGAAGGAACTCCATGAACAACACCTTCATTTAAAGATGCGCAAAGTGTATTTGGAAAATCTCCGTATCCTTTGAATCCAGGTTCTGCTCCATTATCTCTTATAAACTCTTCTGCAATTATGTCTAATTCAAGAGTTGTAACTCCTGGTTTAATCAATTTTGCTACCTCTGCTAAAGCTTTTCCTACAAGGAGACAGCTTTCTCTTTGGATTTCAATTTCTTCTTTAGTCTTGTAAAAAATCATCAATTATAAAGATTGAGTCATTGATACAGCAGATTCAGAATTTCTTCCTTTGATTCTACTTCCTTTCATTAATCCATCATAATGACGGTTTAATAAATGACTTTCAATCTGTTGTAGTGTATCTAAAACAACTCCTACCATTATTAATAATGATGTTCCTCCAAAGAAATAAGCAAATCCAGTACTAATTCCTGCATTCATAGCAAAAGCAGGTAGTATAGCAATCAGACCTAAAAATATAGACCCTGGAAATACTAATTTAGACAGCATGTTATCAATGTATTCAGAAGTGTCTCTACCTGGTTTAATACCCGGTATAAAAGATCCATTTCTTTTCAGTTCATCTGACATTTGATTTGGATTCATTGTTATTGCTGTATAAAAATAAGTAAATACTACAATTAACAAAAAGAATAATCCATTGTACCAGACACCTGAAGGATCACTGAAAGCAGAACCTACTGCCCCCCCAAATAACGCAGGAATGAACATTAAAGCTTGTGCAAATATAATTGGCATCACACCTGACTGATTAAGCTTTAAAGGAATATAACTTCTTTGACTCCCAGCTTCTGCTTGTCTATTACCTCTTCCTATAACTCTTTTTGCTGTTTGAACAGGAATTCTTCTAGTTCCTTGTACAAGTAAAATTGTTAATAAGATTACAAAGAGTAACACTACAATTTCAATAAGCATTAATACCATTCCTCCTCCTGTAATTTTAGATGCTAATTCAGCAATAAAAGCACTAGGTAAGTTAGCTATAATACCAATAGTAATAATTAAAGAAACTCCATTTCCTAAACCTCTATCAGTGATTCGTTCTCCAATCCAAGTAACAAACATTGTTCCTGCTGTTAAAATTGAAACTGTCTGCATCCACCATAAAGCATTCATACCTCCTGGAACTGCATCTGGTCCAACAAAAGCTGCAATATAAGTAGGTCCCTGGAATAAGCAAATTACAATTGTTAACAATCTTGTATAACGAGTAATCTTTTTTCTTCCGCTCTCTCCTTCTTTCTGCATTTTTTGCACTACAGGAACAGCCATCCCCATTAGCTGCATCACAATTGAAGCTGAAATATATGGCATAATACCTAATGCCATAACTGAAGCTCTTGAGAATGCACCTCCAGCAAACATATTAATTAAAGCTAAAATACCTCCTTGATCAGAAGAAGATACTAGTTGCTTAGAATCAATACCTGGTAAAATGATATAAGAACCAACCCTATATACTAATATTAAAAGAAGCGTATAAATAATACGCTTTTTTAAATCTTCAACACTCCAAATGTCTTTCAATGTTGTGAATAATCCTCTCATGAATCAATAATTAAATATTAATTATTTATATTACTTCAGCAATACCACCTTTATCTTCAATAGCTGATTTAGCCGATGCAGAAAAAGCGTTAGCTTTAATAGTTACTTTAGCCGATAATTCTCCTCTACCTAAGATTTTAATCAAATCATTTTTAGAAGCTAATCCATTAGCGACAATAATTTCTTTTGTAATTTCTGTAACTTTTTTGTTATCAACAATAGACTGAATAGAATCTAAATTAATTCCTTTATATTCTACTCTGTTAATATTGGTAAATCCAAACTTAGGAACTCTTCTTTGAAGTGGCATTTGCCCACCTTCAAATCCAATTTTCCTACTGTAACCAGAACGAGATTTAGCTCCTTTATGTCCTCTTGTAGAAGTTCCTCCGAATCCAGATCCTTGCCCTCTACCAATTCGTTTTGTACTCTTAGTAGATCCTTTTGCTGGTCTTAAATTATTTAATTTCATCTTAATTTTTTTATCAATTAAAGTGTCTATTAGAAGTTATTTTACAACTTCTAATAAATGTTCCACTTTTTTAATCATTCCCAAAATTTGCGGTGTAGCTTCGTGCTCTATAACCTTGTGCATTTTATTTAAACCTAAAGCTTGCATTGTAAGCTTTTGTCTATTAGGTCTATTAATAATACTACGCACTTTTTTTATCTTAATTGTTGCCATTTTTATAATATTAACCGTTAAAAACTTTATCTAAAGATATTCCTCTCTTTCTAGCAATTGCATTTGCGTCTTTCATTTTAGCTAAAGCTTTTATTGTTGCTTTAACAACATTATGAGGATTCGATGATCCTTGAGACTTAGCTAGTACATTATGAATACCAGCACTCTCTAAAACAGCACGCATTGCTCCACCAGCAATAACTCCTGTTCCTTCAGATGCGGGCTTAAGAAATACTTTTGCTCCATCAGACTTCACTAATACAGAATGAGGTACAGTATTGTTTACAACAGCTACTCTAATTACATTCTTTTTAGCATCGTCGATAGCCTTAGCAATAGCTTCTGTTACTTCATTTGCTTTACCCAATCCGTGTCCAACTAACCCGTTCTCATCTCCAACAACAACAATTGCTGAAAAACTGAAATTACGACCACCTTTAGTTACTTTAGTTACACGATTGATTGCAACTAATTTATCTTTTAACTCTACTTCAGTAGAGTTCATTTTTTTTGTATTATGCTTAGCCATCGTTTCTTAAAATTTTAATCCTTTTTCTCTTGCTGCTTCTGCTAAAGCCTGAACTCTTCCATGGTATAAAAAACCATTTCTATCAAATACACAAGCGTTAATACCAGCACTTATAGCTTTTTCTGCTATTTCTGCACCGATTAATTTTGCTTGTTCTATTTTATTTACTTTTTGAGCACCTTCATTTTTAAGTGATGAGGCTGAAAGTAAAGTCTTTCCAGTAACATCGTCAATCATTTGAGCATACATTTGTCTATTACTTCTAAATACAGACAATCTTGGTCTTTGCTCAGTTCCGTTTATACTTTTACGAATTCTTCTTTTAATTCGTATTCTTTTCTCTAATTTTGTTAAAGCCATTTCTAATGTTTTAATTTCAAGAATTACCCAGCAGTTTTACCAGCTTTTCTTCTAATTTCTTCACCTTGAAAACGTACTCCTTTACCTTTGTAAGGTTCTGGTTTTCTTAATGATCTAATTTTAGCAGCTACTTGACCTACTAATTGTTTATCGTGTGATGTTAATTTAATTAATGGACTTTTTCCTTTTTCAGAAATAGTCTCTAATTTAACTTCAGCTGGAATTTCAAAAACAACTGGATGAGAATATCCTAAAGCTAGTTCAAGTCTTTGACCTGCATTTTTAGCTCTATACCCTACTCCTACCAATTCTTGAACTGTAGTGTAACCTTTTGTAACTCCTTCAACCATGTTATTAATTAATGCTCTATATAAACCGTGTTTAGCTTTAGCATCTTTAGTTTCAGATGTTCTTTCAAGGATAAACTCTCCTTCATTTATTGATAACTTAATTGCGTTATCTATTTTTTGACTTAACTCTCCTAGTTTTCCTTTTACAGTAACTGTATTATCGTTTGAAATGTTAATTTCAACTCCAGCAGGAATACTAATTGGTGCCTTTCCTATTCTTGACATTTTTATTCTTCTTTAATATTAATGAACGTAGCAAAGAACCTCACCTCCTACATTTTCTTTTTTAGCTTCTTTATCAGTAATAACTCCTTTTGAAGTTGATATGATAGCAATACCTAAACCGTTTAATACACGCGGTAAGTTATCTGCACCAGCGTATTGTCTTAATCCAGACTTACTTGCTCTAGTTAAACTAGATATTGCAGATTCTTTAGTTTGGTTATTGTATTTTAAAGCTATTTTGATGACACCTTGTTTCTTATCATCTGTAAATTTATAGTTTAAAATATATCCTTTTTCAAAAAGAATTTTTGTAATTTCTTTTTTGATATTCGAAGCAGGTATTTCTACTACTCTATGGTTAGCTTTTATTGCATTACGTAATCTAGTTAAGTAATCAGCTATTGGGTCAGTAATTTTCATCTTTCTAATTTCTTATTTATTCTAATTACCAGCTTGCTTTAGTGATTCCTGGTATCTTACCAGACAACGCCATTTCTCTAAAAGTTACACGAGAAATTCCAAATTGTCTCATATATCCTCTTGGACGTCCAGTCAACTGACAACGATTATGTTTTCTAATATACATTGAGTTCTTCGGTAATTTTTGTAATGCTAACATCGCATCCCAATCACCATTAGCAGCAGCTTTTCTAAGTGTTGCTCTTCTTTCAGCGTAAAGATCTGTTAATCTAGTTCTTTTACGCTCTTTTGCTTTCATTGATTCTTTTGCCATCTTCTTTTATTTTTTTGTAAAAGGAAATCCAAATTGCTCCAATAAAGCTCTTCCTTCTTCGTTTGTATTTGCAGATGTAACAATCGTTATATCCATACCTAAAATTCTGTTAACTTGATCAATGTTTATCTCTGGAAAGATAATGTGCTCTCTTACTCCAATAGTAAAGTTACCTCTACCATCTCCATTAGCTTTAACACCTCTAAAATCTCTAGTTCTTGGTAAAGATACAGAAATTAATCGATCTAAAAACTCATACATTTTATCTCTTCTTAAGGTAACTTTAGTACCTACTGGCATACCTTTTCTTAACTTAAAGTTAGATATATCCTTTTTTGACAAACAAATTTGAGCTTTTTGACCAGCTATTTCAGTTAATTCTTTAACAGCAGATTCAGCGATTTTCTTATCAGCAACAGCTTCTCCAATTCCTTGGCTTAAAACTATTTTTTCAATTTGAGGTACTTGCATAATTGTCTTGTACCCAAACTTTTCCTGTAGAGCCGGAACGATTTCGTTCTTATAAACTCCTTGTAATCTTGGTGAATAGTCCATACTTAAATTGTTTCTCCTGATTTTTTAGCGAAACGTACTTTCTTTCCGTTTTCATCAAATTTATACCCAACTCTCGTTAAGTCACCAGATGTAGGATCTACAAGCATCACATTTGAAATGTGAACTGCATAATCTTTTTCGATTATTCCACCGTCTGGATTTACTTTATCTGTTTGAGGCTTAACATGTTTTTGAACTTTCTTTGTTAAACCTTCAATAAATACGCGTTGCTTTTTTGTGTCAATATCAAGAACTACCCCTCTAGTAACAGCACCATCTTTAGCCGCTCCGGCAATTACCTGTACGGTATCACCCTTTTTTATTTTAAAATTCGTTTTCATATTTTTATTTATGACTATAATACTTCGGGAGCTAAAGATGCAATTTTCATAAATTGCTTATCTCTTAACTCTCTAGCAACAGGTCCGAATATACGAGTTCCTCGCATTTCTCCTCCTGTGTTTAATAAAACTACAGCATTATCATCGAATCTAATATAAGATCCATCTGCTCTTCTTACTTCTTTCTTCGTTCTTACTATAACAGCAGTAGTAACTTGGCCTTTTTTGACACCTCCAGAAGGTAATGCTTTTTTTATAGTGACAACTATTTTGTCTCCTACAGAAGCATATCTTCTTTTTGTTCCTCCTAACACTCTTATGCAAAGCACTTCTTTAGCTCCACTATTGTCAGCTACTGAAAGTCTACTTTCTTGTTGTATCATTGTAAATTATTATTTAGCTCTTTCAACTATTTCTACCAATCTCCAATTCTTTCTCTTACTCAATGGACGAGTTTCCATTATTCTAACTGTATCTCCTTCGTTACAGTCATTTTTTTCGTCGTGAGCTACAAATTTAGTAGATTTTTTCATAAACTTACCATACATTGGATGTTTTACTTTTCTTTCTACCATAACTACAATAGATTTCTCCATTTTGTTACTTGTAACTACTCCTACTCTTTCCTTTCTTAAGTTTCTCATAACTATTTTGCTACTTGAAGATCTCTACTTCTTAATTCGGTATTAATACGAGCTATCGTTCTTCTATAATTTCTTATCTGAATTGGATTCTCCAATTCAGCTATTTTGTGATTTATCGTTAATTTAGATAAAGTAGCTTTTTGTTCTACTAATAATTCACCTAATTCAGCGATATTCAAATCTTTTAATTCTGTTGCCTTCATAACCTAATAAATTAAGCGTAATCTCTACGGACTACAAATTTTGTTTTAACAGGTAATTTTTGAGCAGCTAATCTCATTGCTTCTTTTGCAACATCAAGAGGGACACCATCACATTCAAACATGATTCTTCCTGGCTTAACAGTTGCTACCCAATGACTTGGAGCTCCTTTACCTTTACCCATTCTTACTTCAGCTGGTTTTGCTGTTAAAGGCTTATCTGGAAAAATTCTAATCCACACTTTACCTTCTCTCTTCATATAACGAGTTACTGCAATACGAGCTGCTTCAATTTGTCTAGAAGTTATAAAACTTTCATCTAAAGACTTGATAGCAAAAGATCCAAAAGAAATTTGACTTCCTCTTTGAGCAAGTCCTTTCAATCTTCCTTTCTGAACCCTTCTATATTTTGTTCTTTTTGGTTGTAACATTATCTAATTCTTTTAATGTTGTTATCTTTTTCTTCTACCACCACCTCTTTTAGAGCCGCCTTTAGCCATTCCAAAGTTAGGGCTTAAATCTCTTTTTCCGTAAACTTCTCCTTTACAGATCCATACTTTAATTCCTATTCTTCCGTATGTAGTATGAGCTTCTGCTAAAGCATAATCAATATCAGCTCTAAAAGTATGCAATGGAGTTCTTCCATCTTTATACTGTTCAGATCTAGCCATCTCAGCTCCATTTAAACGTCCCGAAATTTTAATTTTAATTCCTTCAGCACCCATTCTCATAGTAGAAGCAATTGACATTTTAATAGCTCTTCTAAAAGAGATTCTACCTTCAATCTGTCTTGCAATACTATCTGCTACAAGTTGAGAATCAAGTTCAGGTCTTTTAATTTCAAATATATTGATTTGAATTTCTTTTCCTGTCAATTTTTTCAACTCTTCCTTAAGCTTATCAACTTCAGAACCACCTTTCCCGATAATAACACCAGGTCTAGCAGTATTGATTGTTAAAGTAACTAATTTAAGTGTTCTTTCGATTATCACTTTAGATACACTTGCTTTTCTCAAACGACTCTTAATATACGTACGTATTTTATGATCTTCGACAATTTTAGCAGAATAATCATTTCCTCCGTACCAGTTAGAATCCCATCCTTTGATGAAACCTAATCTATTTCCTATTGGATTTGTTTTTTGTCCCATTAATATTATCTTTTACTTCGTTTTATCAATTACAACTGTAACGTGATTTGATCTTTTTCTAATTCTGTGTGCTCTTCCTTGAGGTGCAGGTTGTATTCTCTTATACATTCTTGCGCTGTCAACAAATACATCCTTAACTATTAAATTAGCGGTAGTAGAATCTTCTCCTTCGTTTTTTTGTTCCCAGTTGTTAATTGCTGACAACAATAATTTTTCTAATCTAATAGAAGCTTCCTTTGGATTAAACTTTAATATATTTAAAGCTTTGTAAACATTCTCTCCTCTGATGATGTCTGCGACTAAACGCATCTTTCTTGGAGAAGTAGGACACTTATTTAATTTTGCTATAGCTGTACTGTTTTTTAGTTCTTTTCTAATCGCAGCAGCTTCTTTTTTTCTTTTTCCCATTTCAATAAACTTTTAGAGTGGTTATCTTTTACCTTTATCTTTTTTACCACCATGTCCTCTAAAAGTACGAGTTGGTGCGAATTCACCTAATTTATGACCTACCATATTTTCAGTAACATAAACAGGAATAAATTTTTTCCCGTTGTAAACTGCAATAGTTAGTCCTACAAACTCAGGAGTTATAGTTGAAGCTCTTGACCATGTTTTAATAACATTTTTTGATCCAGAATCTTGTGCTTCATCAACTCTTTTTATAAGCTTATAGTGTACAAATGGTGGTTTTTTTAACGATCTAGCCATTTCTTATTTTTTTCTTTTTGATATAATAAAGCGATTAGAAGCCTTTGTTTTGCTTCTTGTCTTGTAACCTTTAGCTGGTAAACCAGTTCTAGATCTTGGATGTCCTCCTGAAGATTTACCTTCACCACCACCCATTGGGTGATCGACTGGATTCATTACAACTCCCCTTACTCTAGGTCTTCTACCTAACCATCTTGATCTACCTGCTTTACCAGATCTAGTTAAACTATGTTGCGAATTAGATACTGATCCAATAGTCGCTGTACAAGTTAAAAGTATCATTCTTACTTCTCCTGACGGTAATTTTACAATTGCATATTTACCATCTCTTGCGTTTAACTGTGCATAAGCTCCTGCACTTCTAACTAAAGCACCTCCTTTATTAGGTTGTAATTCAACGTTATGAATAACAGTACCTAAAGGAATATCGCTCAAAAACAATGTATTACCTACTTCTGGTTGAGCATTTTTTCCAGACATTAAAATCTGTCCAACTTCTAAACCATCTGGTGCGATAATATATCTTTTCTCTCCATCTGCGTAAAACAATAATGCGATTCTCGCCGACCTGTTAGGGTCATATTCTATTGTTTTTACCGTTGCCGGTATATCATGCTTATTTCTTTTGAAATCGATAACACGATATTTTCTCTTATGACCACCTCCGATATATCTCATCGTCATTTTACCGGTGTTATTTCTCCCTCCTGATTTATTTAATCCTTTTACTAAAGACTTTTCAGGTGTTGAAGATGTTACATCAGATAAATCA
>DQTF01000067.1 GCA_015662935.1 Crocinitomicaceae bacterium
CTAAGTCGTTTGTTTTATCATTGAACACACATATGGTTAATTCCATGGCATCGTTTACTATATTCTTCCCTGTGCCTCTAGGTAAATATTCAATGAGTTTTCTGTCTACTTTGTTAAGAATTTTTCCGGGGTCTGTAATTCTATTTTCGAGAACGGTACTATTTAGAACGTTGAATCCTAAAAGAGTCATAAAAGAACCAGGAACACCATGACCGGTGCAGTCCCCCAGTACAAGAATAGTATTGTCGCCAATTTTCTCCATCCAATAAAAATCTCCCGAGACAATGTCTCTAGGTTTTGAAAAAATGAAATGCTCTTTAAAAGACTCTTCAAACTGGCTAATTGATGGAAGGAGATTATGCTGTATTCTTCGTGCATAATTGATACTAGAAGTGATAGATTCACTTTGCTCTCGAATGAGTCGTTGTTGAGTTCTAACCTCAGTAATATCCCTCGCTAATGCAATGAATCCTTCAATTTGCGATTTAGAACCGGGGGAATACAAGGTTGTAATTGATTGCCCCACCCATACTCGCTCTCCATTCTTCTTTATAATAGGAAACTCCTTATACGAAGTCATATTTTTATTGACAAAATGCTCTCGATAAAAACGGACTACTTCGTCCTTATGTTTCTCTTCAACGATTCGTATAGAGTTCGTACCAATTAATTCAGCCTTTGAGTAACCAAGCTTTGCAATTGATGCGTTGTTAATGAAGTTGAAATTACCACGATTATCACACTTGTAAATGAAATCTTCAGCATGCTGTACTAAAAGCTCGTAAGTATTCTCCAGTTCCATTTTCTTGGTAACGTCTTGCCCAAGTATAAGTTTAACGTTTGGAGAAAAATCTCGACAAGCCCACTCCATCCATCTAACTTCACTGTTTTTATCGACCATTGGAGTTAGGTATTTTTCTCCATCTTTAAATTCTTTTGTGATATCCCTGTCTTTGAATGTGCAATCAAAAGGAATAAAGTTATTTAGAACTGTGATGTTTTTATCTAAGATTTCATTGTGCGATATATCTAAGAATTTAGAAATGTTTTCGCTGGAATAATTAACTGTTCCTTCTTTGTCAAAAGCAATGACGGGCATGTTCCCTCGGTTAATAATTGCAGAAACAAAGATTAATTTTTCAAGAGAATCATACCTTAGAAAGCTATAAAAAATCATAAGAAATGAACTAACCGACATTCCTAAAAGGAAATAATATTTTGGATAGACTACGTCGCCATTTAACATCAATATTATAATGATACTAGCAAACAATACTAATACAGCAAATACAGCAGTGTCTTTTATTTTACTGAGAATATATGGTGCCATGGAAGAAATTAAAATAACTCCAATAATATTGTATGGGTGCAATTTTGAATCGTAAACCTCCCATAAAAAATCCGTCATAATAACAAAAAGCCCCACTCTTAGAAAAGTGCTATATAAGTGCATTTTCTTACTTGATCTGGCAGAAATTGAGGATAGATATAATGAAAACAAAATAAAAGTTGTGACTAATGTTGTCCCAATGTTTAGACTCAATTGAGAGTCCATTATCGGTGCTAAAATAAGTGTAAGTGGTGTTGTAATTGCTGCAAATAGTAGTATTGCAGGAGTTAAATTAAGATGTACATCAAGATCTTTGGTGTTAATTAATCTTCCTCCATTAAAGGCTTTATAGTAATTTAGTAATACAAGATTGACGAAAAACAAACCTGCAATGATTGCTCCGATAAACCATGGTGTTTTCCACAATGGAACGTTTACACTTAACAATTGAGTAGTGCTTTCCCCAAATTTTTTACCATCGTAAGAAGCCTTAACTTCAATAACATGATCACCACTTGAAAGGTCATTGATTAACACACTGTTTTCTTGATTATTTAAGTTCTGCCACTCTTCTCCATCAATAGAATAAGAGTAGTGAATGGTATTGATTTTAGGATTGTTCAGAGAAAACATAAAACTGAACGCATCTAAATCTTTTTTTTCGTTACTATTATTGACGATTGTTATTACAGGCGCTAAAGGATTAGGTAGGTTTTCTAAATATTGAGTATTTACCTGAAAAACACCTTCAACGGTCCCTAAAAGGATTTCATTACCTGTTTTAAATTGGGACCTCATGTTCGTTTCGTAGCCAAGGAAGTTTGTTTTCTCATCATAAACTTTATGACTAAGAATATTGGCATTTGAATCGAGTTTAAAAATTGTCAACCCTTTATTTGTTCCAACAATTAAATTTCCAATATTATCTGCAATTAATGTATAGAAAAGAGAAGAATTAAATAATTCTTCTCCTTGAAAGGTTTTTATTTCTCCACTTTTTGAAATCGCCACAATTCCTTTCTCTAAAGAAAACCAATTGTTACCAAAAGAATCCTTTGTTGAAAGACCGCTGTATGAACCTAAATCAGCACTGTTAAAATAAATTTGCTGAAGAACTTCCGTTTCTACAGATAGCTCATAAATTCCAGAGTTGGTTCCAAAATAGATGGTTTTTCCATCATCACTAAGAAGAGAAGAGTATATATGACTTGGCATCCTACCACCATTTACATTAGGTGTTGAGGTTTTATTTTTAGAAAGGTCATATTTGTATAGCCCCTTTCCAGCAATACCAAACCATAGATTATTTTTATGAGAAAAAATTGATGAGATAGTTTGTGTCCTGTAAAATTTATTTTGTACCTGATTGGAAAGAATGGGATTGTATTCTTTTAAACCATGATTCGTTGCAAAATAATAAGTATCATTTACTTTGGTAATTCCTAAAGTTGAAAAGTTATATTGTGTGAATTCATGAGAATTGACAGATTTTTCAATAAAGGTTTTGTTATTGAAATTACTTAACAATATTCTCCCTGAAGGGAAGACATAAGGAAGCGTCATTGCATGACTCAGAAACTCTTCCGACAACTCAATTTTAGTAAAGGGCTCTTTAGATACTTTATAAATGCCACTTCCAGAAGTTGGAATCCAATAGTCGCCATTTAAGTCCGCAAAAATTGAATGACCTTGATTTATAGCTTCTGAATAGTTATGTTGAATTTTTTGCCAAGACGTATCGACTAAAAAGTGAATTTCACCAGAAGCCGTTAAAAGGGTTGATTGTCTATAGTAGCGATTATAAG
>DQTF01000137.1 GCA_015662935.1 Crocinitomicaceae bacterium
GGAGATATTAAATGGACATTGCCAAAAGGATTTATCATTTCAACCGATGCTGATTACACGATTAATGCTCAGAAAGGAGCTGGTTTTTACAATTTGGAGTACTTTGTATGGAATGCAGAAATTAGTAAATCATTCTTGAAAACAAGAAATTTGGTCATAGCGTTAGTAGGGAAAGATTTATTAAATCAAAATATCAGCGCATCAAGACGAGTGAACGGAAATATCGTTACCGATTACAGAACGACAATAATATCTCGTTACTTTTTGTTAAAGGCAACGTTGAGATTTAATAATAGAAAAGCAAAAGAGGAGGACTTCAATGGATGGCATTAAGAAAATAGTACTTATAGCAGCGATAAGCTTATTCGCAGTAAGCAGTTATTCGCAGATTACATCAGGCAGAATTGTTTTTGAACGAAGAACAAATTTAAAAAAGCAATACGGTGAGGATGAACGAATGGGTCGTTTTATTACAGAAGACAATAAAATAAAACTCGACCGCTTTGAGTTGATTTTTACTGAAGAAAAAACGGCGTACCTTCCAATTGAGGACGAGGACGAAGCTGAAGGTTTCATGAAATACTTGACAACGCATAATGCGGTATACCAAGACCTTCAAAAAAGAGAGAAGTTGACCGTAATGGATTTGTGGGGGTCTGAAACTTTTCTCAAAGGTCCATTTGAAAACCGTGAATGGAAAGTCACGGAAAGCAAAAGAAACATTGCAGGTTATGATTGTAGAAAAGCAATCTGGCATAAGAATGATTCCACCCGGATTTACGCGTGGTTTTCGGTAGATATTGTACCGTCTGTTGGTCCTGAAGGATTCGATGGGCTGCCAGGAGGTATTCTTGGATTGGCAACCGAAGATGGAGGAATCATTTACTTCGCTAAAGAAGTCGAAGCACTTGTTCCTAATGAAACAAGACTAACCAAAGATACAGGTAAAAAAGATGTTTATACAAAAGCTGAACTACGTGTTCTTTTAGAAGAGAAAATGGGTAAATGGATGAAAGCAAAAGACTTCGATTTGATGTTTAGTTGGCTTTAGAAATTTACCATGCCCCCTTAAATCATTAAAACATTAAAACATTAAATAACTGAATCACTCTTTGACTCTGACAACCTCTATTCTGCTTTCATATTCATGATACATCAAACAAACAGGTTGTTCAATTAACCCAAAACATTCGGCAAGAACATCGTAATCAACGGTTATTTTAGTCCCCGTTTCGTAAGCATCCAATTTAGATTCATTGCAAACCTTGTAATCTTTGCTGTCTTTCTTCAAATAGACCCCTGTACAATCACGCACAACTTCCATTTTCTTAGTCCACTTAGAACAAGAACCAAGTAACACAATTATCACTACCGATAAAAACAAATAACTTTTTCTCATAACTCATAACTCATAACTCATAACTCATAACTCTAACACCCATCAACTTCCAAAAAAAACTCCTCACTCCACGTCCCTCCCTTTCAAGCTCCAACACCAGTTGGTTACCGAGCATCAGTCGAGGTACAACTTCTATCACCCATTCTCAGCAACAACTTCCGTCACATTTGGCAAGTGTTCTTTTAGTAAGGCTTCAATTCCACCTTTCAGCGTAGCTGTGCTCGATGGACAACCAGAGCATGGGCCTCTCAATACAACAGTAACAATTCCATTTTCGTATCCTCTAAAATCAATTGCTCCACCATCACTGGCAACTGCAGGTCGAACATATTCATCTAGTAAGTCAGAAATAGCATCGTCATATTCAGATGCAGCATAAACCTTTTTAGGCGCATCACTTTTATCATCTACAGTTGGATTTTTCGAAGGCATTGCAATCAATATTTCTTTCCCTTCAAAAATCCATTCTCGAATAAACTCTCTTAATTCCATCGTGATAAAATCCCATGAAAGATTATCAGTTTTAGTAACCGTAATAAAGTTAGAAGCAATAAAAACACCGTTCACAAAAGGTAAGGAAAATAATTCTTCTGCAAGAGGGGAGAAGCCTTTTGCCTCTGATTTTGATGTAAATTCAGCAGAGTCACCAGTTGCTAACAAAGATTTATTAGCAACAAACTTCATTGTAGAAGGATTTGGAGTCATTTCTGTATATATCGTAACGGGAACTTTCATATTAAATTTTTTTAACAAAGTTAAAGGAAAGAATCCAAGAATGTGGCATTTTTTGTTTTTTTAGACGATATTATTCTTGTACCTCTGAAGAGTGAAACAATTATAGTCCGTTATTTTAATTGCCTTTATAACGTTACTCTTTCTTGGAAATAGCGTAGGAATTGATGTGTTTAAGTATATTTGTAACACAGAAGGCTTAACGACGTATTCTTATTTTGTTAGCGATGACTCTCATTGCGAAGATATGGATATGAGTCAGGATGAATCGAAGACTTGCTGCCACATTGAAAAAACACCTCAGAAGACAAAAGACGGTTGTTGCGACAGTGAAGAAAAACATTTTCAAGTAGATTTCGATCATTTTTCTGAATATTTAGACAGTGATTTTGGACAATTTGAGAACAATCTTTTATCTATAATCCAAAAAAATGAGATTGAAATAGATTTTTGTGTTGAGCGTCTAGGTTTAGTTCGTCCTAACCCACCCCCACTTCTAAAGTGAAGACATAGAATGATCTTACATCAAGTTTTTATTAGTTAATACTCTAGTTGAGTCTTAACTAGAGTATTATTTATGGCTTTCATATTCGTAACAATCGCGAATGTGTCACTAAGCCAAGCGAAAGTACGGTTCTAATAGCGAAACGAAAAGTGCTATCTATGGCGCAAATCCGGTTATTAAAAAA
>DQTF01000105.1 GCA_015662935.1 Crocinitomicaceae bacterium
ATTTATCCATTTTTTCTTTGAATAAGCATGATGATTAGCGTCATGCATAACTGAAAATCCTGTTCCAGCCATTCCTAGACCCATTAGTACCCACATTAGAATAACCAGCCATGAAGACTCAACTACTGTTAACATCAATATAAAAGGCACTAAATATAATGACACCATAAATATGGTTTTTATCACCATTGCAGCGTTTGCATATTTAGATATGTTATTGTCCTTAAAGTAGGAATTAACACGTTTTCTAAGCTCCTTATAAAAGTCTGCCTTATCGTTTTTTGTAAATTTTACTTCTTCTAAAATCATCTGTTTTAGTTTTAATTAAATGCAAAGGTAAGTCTATTCATCGAAAGAAAAACTGATAAATGTTAATATTTGCCTACACTCTTCCATTCTTAACCTCTAATCTACACTATTTTCCTCCTTATTATCGTTACTTTTGTTGAGTATTTTAGCACACCTATCAATGGATAAAAAAACAGTTTCAACTACTTATTGCCAGAATTACTTTAAACGAAGTCGTTTTAAAACTAGAGCAATAAACATCGGAAATGTCGTTATTGGCGGCAATAATTCTATTGCTATTCAATCAATGACTACTGTTGACACGATGGATACGCAAGGTTCTATTGATGAGAGTATTCGTATGATAGATGCTGGCTGTGAGATTGTTCGATTAACCGCTCCTAGTAAAAAAGATGCTGAGAATTTAAGAAATATTAAAAATGGATTAATTAAACTTGGTTATCACACACCTTTAGTTGCAGACATTCACTTTACACCTAATGCTGCGGAAGTTGCTGCGGGAATTGTCGCAAAGGTTCGGGTGAATCCAGGAAATTACGCGGACAAGAAAAAATTTGAAGAACACAACTACACCGATGATTCCTATTCTGAAGAATTAGAAAGAATTGAGAAAAAATTTACGCCGCTCGTTCTTTTATGTAAGCAAAATAAAGTTGCCATGAGAATTGGAACGAATCACGGCTCTCTTTCTGATAGAATTTTAAGTCGTTTTGGAGACACCCCTGAAGGAATGGTTGAGTCTGCAATGGAGTTCTTAAGAATTTGCATTAAACACAACTACCATTCTATTGCTCTTTCTATGAAAGCTAGCAACACTTTAGTCATGGTTGAAGCTTATCGATTATTGGTGGCAACGATGAAAGAAAATGGGATGAATTACCCCTTGCACCTTGGGGTGACAGAAGCGGGAGATGGTGAAGATGGAAGAATAAAATCTGCGGTGGGAATCGGAGCATTGCTTGAAGATGGAATTGGAGACACCATTCGCGTTTCATTGACTGAAAAACCAGAAGCAGAAATGCCTGTTGCAGAAAAGTTGTTGGCAAAATTTGATGTTTCCAACTTAAATGAATTTGAAATAGATGATTCAGAAATAGAATTACCTTATGATCCTTTTCATTATTCCAGAAGAGAAACAACAGATGTACTTAACATTGGTGACCATCATGTTCCTGTTGTTTTTGCAGATTTAAGCTCGGTTGAGAATATAAAACCATCACATTTCTTTGGTTTTGGACTAAATTATTCTGTAAATCTTGATAAATGGAACCTTAGCGATGCTGCTGCGGATTATGTTTTTATTGGAGAACAAAAAATCAATTTTGAATTACCCGGAACAATTAGAATTGTTTGTTCTTATGAGAATTGGAAAGAGAATTATGTCAATAAAAAAGGGTTTTTTCCTCTTGTTGCTAAAGACGACATGACTGAATTAACGAACGACCAATTGTTTTTCGTGAAACATTCAGCGGAGGATTTAAACGTTGCTTTTTTAGAAAATTATCCAACTGGGGTTGTGATTTTAGAAAGTGATTTCACCAATAAGACACAATTGTATCGAGCGTTTTCTGCAGCATTGGCCAATCATTCTATTAAAAACCCTGTTATTCTTTCAGATTCTCCGAAAACAGAAGATGGAGAAACTTTTCAATTGTGGTCGTCTTCCAATTTAGGTTCTCTTTTCATCGATGGTTTTGGAGATGGAATTTGGTTAAAGGGAGGTTTTCCTGCTCAATTAATCAACTCTACTTCTTTTGGAATTCTACAAGCAACCCGTAGAAGAATTTCTAAAACAGAATATATCAGCTGTCCATCTTGCGGAAGAACATTATTTGATTTGCAAGAAACAACCGCAAAAATTAGAGCGAAAACATCTCATTTAAAAGGTTTAAAAATTGGAATTATGGGATGTATTGTAAATGGTCCTGGAGAAATGGCAGATGCAGATTATGGATACGTTGGAACAGGCGTTGGAAAAATTCATTTGTACAAAGAACAAAATGTCGTTCGTAAAAACGTTCCCGAAGCAGAAGCAGTTGATGCACTAATTGAGTTGATTCGAGAAAATGGAGATTGGGTGGATAGGAAATGAAGAATTAAAGAGTGAAAATAATTTTCGCCCTGAATACGACTTTTGTCCATAAAATTATTTTTACAGTTTTTTTCCTCCAAAAGAGAATATCGTGATATAAAAATCGCATATATTTGATTATCAACTATTTACCTCTTGAAAAGAAGTGTTCTTTCTATTGCATTTTCTCGCAACAGCATTATACATCCAACCTAACAAGAAGAGAAGCGCTCTTAAATCGACTAAAAATGCGTTTCATAGATGGTTAAGTATGTTTTTTTGAAGTTATCTTCCTAAAAAAACCAATAAGACAGAAATATCGCTCGGAGAAATTCCACTTACGCGAGAAGCTTGTCCAATTGTGACGGGTTGTAATTTTGATAATTTCTCTTTTGCCTCTGCACTTAGACTTGCCAATTTTCCATATTCCATATCTGCAGGAATTTTCACATTTTCCAAACGGTTCATTTTTTTAGCAACATCTTCCTCTCGGTTAATATAGCCATCGTACTTTAGCTGAATTTCGGTTTGAGAAACAATATCCTCGTGTTCTTTAGAGAGTTCTTCAGCAATAGTTTTTACCTTGTCACTCATTGCTAGAATATCTTCTATATCAATTCTTGGTCGAGTTATTAAAGAATTTAATTTCACTTGTTGCTTAATAGGAGAACTTTCTTTCGCTATTAATATTGGATTAGCAACAGCAGGAGCAACCCCCTCTTTCAGTAGTGCCTTCTTTAATGTATTCGTCCCTTTTAATTTCGTTTCTACTTTTCTTAAGGCATCATCATTTGTTAAACCGATAGCATGACCAATTGGTGTAAGTCTTAAATCAGCATTATCTTGACGTAACAAAATTCTATATTCTGCTCGGCTCGTAAACATACGATACGGTTCTTTTGTTCCCTTAGTAATAAGGTCATCAATCAACACTCCAATATAAGCTTCGCTACGGGTAAGAATAAATGCTTCTTGTTCTTGCACTTTTCTGTGCGCATTAATTCCCGCCATTAATCCTTGACAAGCTGCTTCTTCGTAGCCTGTTGTTCCATTAATTTGCCCTGCAAAAAACAAACCGTCCACTAGTTTCGTTTCGAGTGTATGCTTCAATTGTGTGGGAGGAAAATAATCGTATTCAATGGCATAACCAGGACGGAACATCTTCGCTTTTTCAAAACCAGGAATAGAACGCATGGCTTTCATTTGAACTTCTTCTGGCAACGATGTACTGAATCCATTCACATATATTTCTACCGTCTTCCAACCTTCTGGCTCAACGAATATTTGATGTCTATCTCTATCCGCGAAACGGTTAATTTTATCTTCAATACTTGGGCAATATCTTGGTCCTGCACTTTTAATTGCCCCATTAAACATTGGTGAACGATCAAAGCCTTCTTTTAAAAGCTCGTGTGTTTCGGGGTTTGTATAAGTTATGTGGCAGGCGTGTTGTTTTGCTAGTGGTTTTGTGGTATCAGAATAACTAAACTTAGAAGGATTTTCATCTCCTTCTTGAATTTCCATTTTAGAATAATCCAGCGAACGACCATCCACTCTTGGCGGTGTTCCTGTTTTCATTCTACCTGTTTCAAAACCCAATTCAACTAAATTTTCTGTGATTCCAGTCGCTGCTCTTTCTCCTGCTCGACCTCCTCCAAATTGTTTTTCTCCCAAATGAATTGTTCCATTTAAGAATGTTCCATTGGTTAAAATAACCGTTTTTGATTTCACTTCAACACCAATTGCGGTTTTTACTCCTGCAATTTTTCCCTCTTCAATTAAGAGTCCCGTACACATGTCTTGCCAAAAGTCAACCCCTGTATTTCGTTCAAGCATTAACCTCCATTCTTCCGCAAAAAGCATTCTGTCATTTTGCGTTCTTGGCGACCACATAGCTGGACCTTTAGATTTATTCAACATGCGAAACTGTATTGCGCTCAGGTCACTTATGATTCCCGAACCACCACCGAGCGCATCTATTTCACGAACAATTTGTCCTTTTGCGACACCTCCCATAGCTGGGTTGCAGCTCATCTGCGCAATGGTGTTCATGTTCATTGTTATCAACAGCACTGAACTCCCTAGTTTTGCGGCAGCATTAGCAGCCTCGCAACCAGCATGTCCAGCACCAACAACTATTACATCGTATTTTTCAAGCATAAATTAATGTTTCACGTGGAACAAAAGTACAAAGAGCAAACTGTTTAATCGATTGTTTCACGTGGAACAATCAATAAATATTTATCTTCTAATTGACGCATCAAAGCGGCCTCTGAAGCAGACTTGTCGGCATACCCTAAAAGATGAAGCGTCCCGTGAACAATCACCCTATAAAGTTCTTTCAAAAATTCAACCGAATTGGTTTTAGCGTTCTCCCTAACTCTATCAATAGAGATAAAAAGATCTCCCGACACAACCTCGTCTGTATAATCAAAAGTGATAATATCAGTGTAGTAATCATGATTTAAGTGCTTTTTATTTATTTGCAACAAATAGTCATCCGAGCAAAAAATGAGGTTAAGATTTCCTAGTTCTTGTCTCTCTTCTTCACAAACAACAAAAAGCCATGAAACAAAAAATTCCGGATTTAAATCCAGAACTTCAATTTCTTCGAAATGAATATCAATCATTATTTCTTACTAAAGTAAATATTAACATTGCGTCCATCATCTATAAATTCAACCTCTTCTGCAAGTGACCTCATTAAAAATATTCCCCTGCCGTCTTCTTTCTCTATGTTTTCTGGCGCTGTTGGATCAGGTAAATTATTAAAATCAAATCCTGATCCATAATCTTTTACCGAAAAACAAAAGTCTGTTTCTTTATCACCGACAAATAAATCTACATTTAACTCTTTGTTTTGTTTGTTTCCATGAAGGATAGCATTGTTGACCGCTTCCGTTACAGCGATTAAAACATTACCATAATAATCTTCGTTTACAGATAGCTTATCGCAAACATTATCTATTAATGATTCAACTTTATATACTGATCCGAAATCTGATGGGATAGATAAACTATCAATTTGAATAAATCCTTCTTTCATAAATGTAAAATATTATATCTACAAGACACGATTGAAATACTCATTTGCTCTGTCCTTATAGTATTTATTATAAGCCGGATCTACAGATCTCAAAAGTTCAATTTGTCTTAACTTATTCTTGTTATACTCATCAAATCGAATTTGGTTACTATAATTTTGATTATTTCCTTCTTTTGACTCTCTTTTATCATCTAAACCTCTCTCCATCAATGCTTTATCGCTTTCTAAAAGGCGGGTGAGAATTCGTTTTTGTCGTTCTATAAGATTATTTCCTAAACGCTTATTAATGAGGTCTTTTTCTTGTTGTTCTAACTCTTGAATAAGAGGGTTGAGTTGGTTTCCTGAACCTTTACCATCCTTGTTCATGTCGTTACGCATCTGCTCTAAACGACGGCGCATAGCTCCTTGTTGAGCCGCCATTTTTGCAATTTGCTTATTACCCATACCTGGCATACCTCCCATTCCTGACTTACCATCTTTTCCGGGTTTATCTCCTGGTTTTTTACCCCCAGGGTTAGGACCTTTTCCTTTTTTCATTTGCTCCAATTGTTTTTTGAGCATCTCTTTCATGTCTCCAGGAGAAGAAGATGGTTTGTTTCCTGCTTTTGGTTTACCAGTACCTCCGGGTTTAGAACAACTTCCTGACCCAGGTTTTTGACTTTTCATTTGCGCCTGCATTTGCGCCAAACTTTCATCCAACATTAACGCAAGGTTATTGTAGGATGTCATTACAAATTGTTGGTGAATTTTTAACTCTCGACGACGACGTTCATCTAAATCCTCAACAATTAACTCATGGTTCACATTAATCTGATTCAGTTCTTTATCAATAAATTTGGCGATTTTAGGTTGGCGTTTCGCTAAAGCATACAAACTATCTCTAACGACTTTTGTGTCATCCACAATTTTACGTTGATGCCGTCCATGTTTAAGATAGGCTGGATCAGTATCAGAAACTCGGTTTAG
>DQTF01000243.1 GCA_015662935.1 Crocinitomicaceae bacterium
ATCGATTGTTGTGTTTCTAGAGAAGGAATAAAAGACAGTTTTGTCAAGCGTTTTTAATTCGTCCGATAGTGGAATAATTTTCCCTAAATCATTTTGTGTTTGTTTCAGAATAGAAAGAACTTTATCGGAGTTTTGGAAATGAAAAACATTCTTTAATTCTCGATACAATTCTTCTATTACTCTGTGAGAATTGATGAGCAATGATTTTTTTTCTTGTGAGAATTGAGTAATTTTTTTCCAATCACTTTCAGAATAAGCGTGCAAAGTTTGATAGATAGGCTCAACTTCTAAACTAACATTTTCGACTCCAATTTCGCAAAATTTAACTATTATTTCCGAATAACGGCTATTTTCTTTGATTTGAACCAACTTTTCTTTCAATTCGTTTTCTGCTTCAGAATATGGAAGAGTAGAAACCTCTTTCCATCTTTTCTTCCATTTTATCTTCGCAAAAAAAGATGTGCTAGCTATTTGTTTCAACAAAGACTTCGTTTCTGTTTCTGATAAATTAATTTTCCATTGAGAAGAATTAGCTGTTCTATTTTCAATAATTGATTTTGCTTTTAATGCTTTCTTTCTGAGAGATAAGAACTTTTTCTGCGCAGTAGAATTTGACTTAAAAATAGAACTGTATTTCTTGTAGTAATCGTTTTCAAAAACCTGACAAATAACAACTTCTTTTTTAAGAGAATCAAAGTCTGCCCAAGTTGTAAATCCAAACTGATTTTCTAAATCAGAAACGAGAGAAATCCAACGTGCGATTTTTAGGTCAAAATCACGCATTTTATCGTGCTCAAACACAGTCTTTTTCAATCTACCTAAAGAGGATGAAATTTGCAAATCATACACTCGGTTTATTAGTTCTTTATTCTCTAAAAAAAGATTGATTTCTGGCACCTTGCTTGAGAACGAAAACTGAGATAGTTCAATGTTTTTTGAAAGAGAAATAAAGTCATGATAAGACACTCCTCCAATCAACTCTTTTTGACTCAACAAGTCTAAAGTCATTTGTAAATTATCTAAATATTGTTCGGATAAACGAAGGTTGTTTACAGGAATGTTTTTGTAAAATTCTAGGTAGTCCCAAGTAGATTTTAATTCTTGTAAAAACGTATGACTTAAATTGTCAGAACTTGCAATAAAGCAATACTTATCTAGATTAAATTCGCGCAGTTTTTTAACCAAAACTTCCAACGCAACTCTTTTTTCGGAAACAACAATACTGTTTTTTCCTTCAGATAAAACCTTCGCAATTAGGTTGGTTAATACTTGAGATTTTCCTGTTCCAGGAGGGCCCTGTATGACAACATTGTTTTCTATTACTTCTTCAAAAACTTTTTGATGATCAGTGTCCGAATCAAGCAAAATATCTTTCGGCAACTTAAGTGAAAAATTAGAAGTTGCCGAGTTGCCAAATAATGAAATTAAGTTAAGAGAAAAGTCATTTTTAAGTAATAATTCTTCTAGCTCTTTTAAAATTTGAAATCGATGATGATGGAAGTTGGCAATAATTTGTGGACGCGAACCTATAAAGTTCAATCCTAAATTTAGCAGCCATTCTTGTACTTCAATTCGTTCTTTTGGATTGGGGAAATTCGTGATGTTCAATTCATTCTTCAGGTGGTGAATGAAAAAAGGATTGAAAAAAACAGCCTCCTCATCAAAAGAGAAGGTGATGGTCTTTCTAACTTTATCAATCGAATATCGGGCAGAGTATAAGAACAAGGGTGTGGATATCGTTTTGCCCTTAATTGAAAGTTCAATGACTTCTTGTGCAACGCAAAGTGAATTGATTCCAGATTCTTTCTGCGTCTTCTTTGCTTCTAATAGAATTCGTTTGGGGAAATTATCGAGTCCAACAGTTAATTCATTGCTAAAAAAGAGCTTATTATTGTCTTTCTGGACATTCACCAACACATCGTTTAGATTGAATTGACTACTTTCTTCCAGTAAATTTTGGATGCTATTTATTAATTCTTGTGACAAGGCAATAAAGATAGGAAAAAGTGAGTAAGGAGCAAGAGTGAATATAGAATAGAGTAGGAGTCCTATTTTCTTGTTACATTTGTTAAGAAAGGAAAGTAATACGATTACCGAAAATGAAATTTGGAACAAAAGCGATACATGCAGGGGTTCAAGCAGATGAATCAACAGGTGCTATTATGACACCTATTTATCAAACATCAACTTATGTTCAAGACGGAATAGGAAATCATAAAGGTTACGAATATTCTCGCACACAGAATCCAACAAGGCATGCATTGGAAAAAAACATTGCAGCGCTTGAGAATGGAAAATTCGGAGCCTGTTTTGGTTCTGGTTTGGCAGCAATCGATTGTGTCATTAAAATGTTAAACCCTGGAGACGAAGTTATTTCTACCAATGATTTATACGGAGGAACATTTAGAGTTTTCAAAACAATTTTTGAGAAATACGGGATTAAATTTCATTTTGTTGGAATGGGAGATGTTTCTTCTGTTGAGAATGCTGTAAATGAGAACACAAAATTGATTTGGGTGGAGACCCCAACTAATCCGATGATGAATATCATTGATATTCAAGCCGTTTCTAAAATTGCAAAGAAGTCAGGAGCAATGTTGTGTGTTGACAATACCTTTGCAACTCCATTTTTACAAAACCCACTTGATTTGGGAGCAGATATGGTTATGCATTCTGTTACTAAATACCTAGGCGGACATTCAGACGTTGTGATGGGGGCATTAATTTGCAACGATGAATTTCTTGCAAAAGAAATGTATAGGATACAAAATTCTTCGGGAGCAGTAACAGCACCGATGGATTCTTTTCTAGTTCTTCGTGGAATAAAAACACTTCATTTACGTGTCCAAAGACATTGTGAGAATGCGGAGAAGGTTGCGTTATTCTTGGTTGACCACCCGAAAGTAAACAATGTTTACTGGCCCGGTTTTGAATCGCACCCAAATCATACGGTTGCTAAAAAACAAATGAGCGGTTTTGGAGGAATGATTTCTTTTGATTTGAAAGGAAATAAAACAGAAGATGCTCATGCAATTTTGAATAATGTGAAGGTCTTTGCCTTGGCAGAATCTTTAGGAGGCGTTGAATCATTGATTGGACATCCAGCAACAATGACACATGCATCCATACCAAAAGAAGAAAGAGAAAAAACAGGAATAAGCGATTCTTTGATTAGACTAAGTGTTGGGGTTGAAGATGCAGAAGATATTATTGACGATTTACGTCAAGCAATGAATTAATAATAGTAAAAGAGAATTATGAACTACAGTAAATTCGCAGTAATAGGAGTGGGCAAATACGGAGCATCGATTGCTCGAAGATTGGCAGATAAAGGAGCGCAAGTTTTTGCCTTTGACCCTAATGAAGAAAAAATAGAACACATAAAAGACGACGTTGCCTTTGCAGTTACATTGGATGCAACTGATTTTAGAGCGTTGAAATCACAGAATATTGCAGAGATGGATGCGGCAGTTGTTGCGATTGGTGAAAACTTCGAGGCGACAATTTTGACCTGCGTTCACCTAGTAGATTTAGGAGTTAAAAGAATAATTGCGCGAGCAAGTGGAGATCATCAACGATTGATTTTAGAGAAAATAGGAATTACTGAAATTTTAACCCCAGAAAAAGAGGTAGCCGATGCGGTTCGTGAGCAGTTATTGAATCCAAATATTATTTCTTTCTTTTCTTTACCAGATGACCACGAAATTGCAGAAATTAGAGCCCCAAAAGGATGTGTTGGAAGAACAATAGACTCTGTTGGGTTCAGAAATAAATACGAAATGACACTCATTACTATCAAGCGAGTCTTTGAAGTAAAGAAAAACGGTGAAGAATGTACAGAGCAGCATATTATTGGAGTTCCTAAGAGTGATACAGAAATAAAAGAGAAAGACACATTGGTTGTTTTTGGAGCAGCAAAAAGTGTTGAGCGATTTATTGAAATTAACGACACGTTATAATGTACATAGTTACCGGTGTTTCTCGAGGACTAGGTAAGGCAATTGTTGAGAATTTATTATCTACCAATGAAAGAGTAATTGGAATAGGAAGAACTTCCAGTTTTGAGCATAATAATTACACCTTTTTGCAATGTGATTTAAGTCATCCGGAACAGGTTCAAAATTTAGTAATAGACCCTCCATTAGAGCCAATTACTTTAATTAATAACGCTGGAATTTTAGGCGAGATAAAACGAATATCTAGTCAGAAGGTATTATCGTTTGAGGAAACATTTCAAGTGAATACAATCACACCAATGGTTCTTGCAAATAATATTTATCGTCAAATAAAAGATAAGAATTCGTTTACTTTGGTGAATATTAGTTCAGGGGCAGCACACAAACCCATTCCTTCTTGGGCAGGATATTGCGCGTCAAAAGCAGCGTTAAATAGGTTGACGGAAACATTCTTCTTGGAAGAACAAGAATTAGGGAATACTCCAAGAGTATTAATTGTTGCTCCAGGAGTTATTGATACAGATATGCAGCACCAAATTAGGTCTTCATCCCAAAGTGATTTTTCTTCAGTGGAAAACTTTAAACAGATGAAAGAAAACAATCAACTATTCTCACCGAAAGAAGCAGCAAATCTGCTAGTTAAGTTGCTGAAAGACAAAAATAAAAGTGATTTGTCCGTTGATTTACGAAATCGTTAAACCGTTAAATCAATTAAAAGGATATATAAAAACAATATATCCCCGTTTAAAATTCTCCCTTTGTTAATTTTAGTTCAATTCATTATCTTCACAGTTGATAATACATTAATTATACTTTAAACTATGAAAAAAATAATACTCACACTATTAGGTGTCGCATTTATTTCTTTAAGTGCGACTTCTCAGAAACAAGAAATTGATTTAAATAATACACGACCAGGAGAGTCTGTTGAATATTGCGTTCAACATAAAAAAATGGAGGAATACTTTGTTGCTCATCCTGAAGCAAGAGAATTTTACGAAGCAAACTTTGACAACCCTATAACAGAAATTAATCAAACGAAAGCTGTCGTTCGTGTTATCCCGGTTGTTTTTCATGTTTTGCATAATGGTGGTGAAGAAAACATTAGTAGAGAGCAAATATATAATGCAGTTGATATATTAAATAGAGACTATGCAGGAGAAAATGCAGATTTAAGTAATGTTGACCCTGAATTTATTGGGTTTCAAGACACAGCAGACATTGTTTTTAGGCTAGCGACGAGAGCTCCAGATGGAACTTGTTTCTCAGGAATAACAAGAACACAACATGCTTTATCTTTTGATGGTTCAAGTGGAGGCGCGCAAGTGACAGCAATAATTAATGGAAACGATGTCTATAACGGACAATTTCCAGGAAACATGTATTTGAATGTGTTTGTAATAGCAGATGCTGGTGTTGCAGCAGGATACACAACTAACCCTATTCCTGGGTTTACTTCTATGAACAATGGTATTTGGATTCTTCACCAATATGTTGGAGATATTGAGACAGGTTCAGCAGGGAGAAGTAGAGCTTTAACACACGAGGTTGGACATTGGTTAAACCTATCTCACCCTTGGGGAGGAACGAACAACCCTGGAGGGGCATCGAATTGTAGCATTGATGATGGTGTTTCTGACACTCCTAGATGTGCAGGAACAACAGTTTGTAACTTTACAATTAACAGCTGTAATGAAGACAACGCTTATTGGGGTTATGATAAAAAAGATAATATCGAGAATTTTATGGAGTATTCTTATTGTTCAAAGATGTTTACAATTGGACAGGTTACAAGAATGAGAAATGCACTTCAGTCAAGTACAGGAGGAAGAAATAACGTTTATTCTAGTTCAAACCTAACTGCAACAGGGGCAACAGGAATCTTAAACTTATGTGATGCACGTTTTACGACAGATAAGACGACAATTTGCGCAGGCGACTCTATTCAGTTTACGAATGATTCATACAATGTGTCAACAGGATGGACATGGTCTTTTTCTGGTGCAGATGTTACGAGTTCAACGGATGAAAACCCACGAATTACATACTCTACACCAGGTTTATACACCGTTACATTAAATGCAACTGACGGCACATCTAGTGATATTGAAACAAAAACTAATTTTATTAGAGTGTTAGGGACAGGTTTGCCATTACCTTTTATAGAAGGTTTTGAGTCTTATACAAGTATCTCAAATATTACAGAATGGGAAATAGAAAATGGGGGTGGAAATGGATTTGAGTTAGACCCTAATGTTGGACATACAGGTGTAAAGTCTGCAAGGTTAATAAACAACAATGAAGATGTTGGAAATATCGATGAATTACAAAGTGGGCCAATTGATTTAACTTCAGTATCAGGTTCGTTAACATTGAGTTTTAGATACGCTTTTAAGAGAAAGTCAACTTCAAATTCTGATGAGTTCAAGGTATATGTAACAAACAATTGTGGTAACACATGGGCTTTAAGAAAGATTATGTCAGCTTCTGCAATGTCGTCAGCGATTCAAACACAATCTTACGTACCATCTTCTCAAGCAGATTGGACAACTATTCATGTTACGAATATTAGTAGCGCATATTTGGTTGACAATTTTAGATGTAAATTTCAATTTAAAGCAGGTGGTGGAAATAACTTTTACATAGATAACATTAACATCTACGCAGGTTCAGCTTCTGAAGAGATCGTTGATGGAACATCTGGGTTAGAAGAAAGTGGTGCGTTTAGCCGATTATCAATGTATCCAAACCCAACTGAAGGAGAACTGAATGTTGGATTTGATGTTCAAGTAGCCTCTCAAGCAGTAGTTAGATTAATTGATGTCTCAGGAAAAGTAATTCAATCGCATGTGATTAGTGCAGCACAAGGAGCTAATCTAGTTGCATTGGATACGCAAAAAATGCAATCAGGAGTTTACTTCATGAACATTGAAATGAACGGGTCTTCTCAAACAAAGAAGTTTATTGTAAAATAACAAATAGAATATATAAAAATCTCGCTAGGCAACTAGCGGGATTTTTTTGTTTAGAAGGTTTATAAGCAGGTTATTATTCATTTATATTTTGATGTAGTAGATTTACCTGAAGGTACAATTCAAAACATTGTTTATTGGATACAAAAAAGCCTGTTAGAAAACTAACAGGCTTGAATTTTATTTTTTTCGTTACGCTTACAACTCAAACTTAATTCCTTGAGCTAAAGGTAAACTGTCTGTATAATTTACAGTATTCGTTTGTCTTCTCATATAAACTTTCCAAGCATCAGATCCAGACTCACGTCCTCCACCTGTTTCTTTTTCTCCACCAAATGCACCACCGATTTCAGCACCTGAAGTTCCGATGTTCACATTGGCAATACCACAATCAGAACCTGTTTCAGAAACAAATAATTCAGCTTCACGCATGTTGTTGGTCATGATAGCAGAAGATAAACCTTGAGGAACGTTATTTTGAATCTCAATTGCATTCTCAACGCTTCCAGAATACTTCATGATGTAAAGAATAGGAGCGAAAGTTTCAGACTGAACAATATCTAAAGAATTGTCAGCTTCAACGATTGCTGGATAAACATAACATCCAGACTCGTATCCAGCTCCTTCAAGAACTCCTCCCTCAACAAGAATGTTAGCTCCTTGTGCTTTTGCTTTTTCTAATGCAGCTAAATAGGTGTCAACTGCCATTTGATCGATAACTGGCCCAACGTGATTAGACTCATCCAACGGATTACCAATTTTCAATTGTCCGTAAGCTTTTACCATTGCATTCTTCATGGTGTCATAAACATCTTCATGAATAATCAACCTTCTTGTAGAAGTACACCTTTGTCCTGCAGTACCAACTGCTCCAAATACTGCTCCTGGAAGAACAATCTTTAAATCAGCAGTAGGAGTAATAATAATCGCATTGTTTCCTCCTAATTCTAGTAATGATTTACCTAATCTTCTTCCAACAGCTTCACTAACAGATTTACCCATTCTAGTAGAACCAGTTGCAGAAATTAAAGGAACTCTTTTGTCGTTTGACATTAATTTTCCTATTTCAGCATCTCCGATAACAACACAAGAAACTCCTTCAGGAACTCCATTTGCTTCAAATACTTCTTGTGTAATTTGTTGACAAGCAATTGCTGTTAATGGTGTTTTTTCTGATGGCTTCCAAATAGTTGTGTCACCACAGATCCAGGCCAAAGCAGTATTCCAATTCCAAACAGCAACAGGGAAGTTAAAAGCAGAAATAATCCCAACGATTCCGATTGGGTGGTATTGCTCCATCATTCTGTGTCCTGGACGCTCAGATTTAATCGTTAAACCATATAACTGGCGAGAAAGACCAACAGCAAAATCACAGATGTCAATCATTTCTTGAACTTCTCCAAGACCTTCTTGCAATGATTTCCCCATTTCGTAAGAAACCAAAGTACCAAGAGCCATTTTGTTTTCTCTCAACTTCTCTCCAAGTTGACGAACAACTTCACCTCTTTTTGGAGCAGGCCATGTTTTCCATTCTTTGTATGCTTCTTGCGACTTTAAAACAACCGCTTCGTAATCAGCTTCTGTTGCAAAGTTTACGGATGCAATTACTTTTCCGTCTGCAGGAGAAACAGAATCAACTTTTGTTCCTCTTGTTTTGAACCAATGCCCACCAGTAGATGCACCATTGTTTTCGTTTTGTATTCCGAATTGAGATAAAATCTCCTGTATTCCTAGGTCAGTCATTTCTTCAACCATGATTTATGTTTTTATAATGTATGTACTTATTTAACGGTACAAAATTACTTTAAAATTCAGCACTTACCAAACATCGCGTTGCTAGTAATTCATAAAAAATGAAAAACAATAGAGAATAAATAGAAAAAAGGGTGGATTAGTTGATTTGCAACCAGAAAGACCCGCCGTGACGCTCTACATCTTTTAAGTTGTCGTGTTCCCAAAAAGGATCTAATAAAGACTTCAATTCTTTATCTTCTGACACAAAGTAATTCGGGAAGATGGTTTTGTATTTGTCAGCATTTGCCAACAAGAAAAAAGCCAATCCATATTGCTCGGTATAGAACCTATCACACATAAATTGTGGATAATCATACGGTAAATACACATCGTGAATATGAACAATTACTCCCTTTTTCAATTTTGGCAGAATCTCCATGAAGAACACCATGGAATCTGAATTAGGCAATATTCTGTGAGAATTATCAATGAACAGAATGTCATTTTCTTCCAAGTTGAGAATGACATCATAATCAACATCTTCAAATGGTTTTCGGATAATAGTATCCGCCAAATGGTCAATTTCTGCTCTTGGATTCGGGTCAATTGATATGATTTCTGTGGGTAAATTATTCTCCTTCTTCGCCTTGAAAGCAACTTTAGTTGAATTACCAGAACCAACTTCAACGTATTTATTTGGTTTATTGATTGCCAACATTGCATAAATTGCCACGATGTCTAGCCCTGGAAGAAAGTCATTGTTCCAAACAGGTTGGTTGACGTCAGATTCTTCGTCAGACTTTTTAATTGTGTGCAAGTTCTCTTTGAATGATAAGGCATTCTTTATGAACTCAGAATAAACAGCTCTATTCGCATCAATTATTTGATACAATTCTTTATGCGGAGGCTTACCATGACCGTATCTCGGTTTGAAATCCACTTTATAATCAAGCGAAAGCGACTGAAACTTTGGGGATAAGAAATGGTAAATTCGTTTGAGCATTTGTTTTTTAATCAGGCGGTAAATTTACGCAAATATTTAGAAGTAGAAAGGGATTATTATTTCCCTTCATTCCATTTCCAATATAAACCAGCAACCAGTGCACCGAGGGTTGTTGCAAGAAGGTATATCCAAAGATGTTCAGTGTGTCCAGAAACAACTGCTGGAGCTAAACTTCTAAAAGGATTCATACTTGCGTTGCTAATTGGTCCAGCATAAAGCGCCTCTAATCCAACAGTCATTCCGATTGCAATGGGCGCAAAGTATTGTTCAATTCTCCTTCCTTGTGAAGTGAATAGAATGACCATCATCAGCATGAATGTGAGAATAAATTCTAACACAAATGATTGCATTTCAGAACCCTGTGGTAAAGAAGAGCCGAGCAAATCATTCTCAGGAAATAGGAGTTGCAAAGAAAAACTTGCTGCAAATGCACCAATGAGTTGAGCTCCAAAATAAGGTAGAATTTCTTTCTTTGGATGCAGTTTTAATAAGACCAATGTTAAGGTAACGGCTGGATTCATATGCGCACCTGATATTCTCCCAAACGTAAAAATCATAATCATAACGATGAGTCCCCAAGAAGTTGCCACTCCGAAGTGAGAAATCACACCTGTTGTTTCTGTATTGATTACCATTGCACCCGTTCCGCAAAAAATGAGGAAGAAGGTGGCTATTATTTCAGCAACGTATCTTTTCATAAGTAAGCGGAACAAAACTCTTTGCAATACCCTTTTACTAAACCTCTTACTCGATCAAATTCTGAAATTATTTCTTCCTCATTTCCTACGACTTTCGCTGGATCAGGAAAGTTTTTATGAAAACGAACAGCATTTGAGGGAAAGTAAGGACATCTTTCTTTTGCATTGTCACAAACTGTAATGATGTAATCGAAATCAACATTCGAATACTCATTTACATTGTTGGAAGTGTTTGCAGAAATATCAATTCCATCTTTTTGCATGGTGTCAATTGCTTTTGGATTGACGCCGTGCGTTTCTACACCTGCGCTATAAATGTTTACACCTTCTGATGCAAAAGTTTTTAAATAACCATCTGCAATTTGACTTCTGCAACTGTTTCCTGTGCAAAGCACTAATACATTTTTTGACATTCTTCTATGAATTTAACAGCAACCCGAACCTGGTTCACAAGTGTTTTCTTCTTCTGCTTTTACAACATCTTCTGTTTTCTCTTGAGGCATACAGCAAGCGCTTGCATCTTCTCTTTCAAATTTAGGGTCGTTGAATTCAACATCTTCGTGGAAGTAATATATTTCCCATTGAATTCCATCTGGGTCATCTACCCAAAACTTATCTTGTACCGCGTAACAACAAGAGACTCCTATTTCTTCTAAGGAAACAATGTTTTGCTTTTTAGCAATTTCAAGCATTTTCTCCATTTCTTCTTTAGAACCAACTTGTATTCCGATGTGTCCAAAGTTAGACTGAACTCTTTCAGAGTTTTCAATAAAAGAAATGATTAATCCTGGAGAATCTAATTCATACTTCACATAACCAGATTTTACTTTTGATGCTGGTTGCCCAAAAAAAGTATTGTAAAAATTTACTGTTGCAGCTAGTTCACTTACGTAAAATGATAGGTGCATTCTTGGGAATTTTGATTGTGACATAATTTTAAACTTTTAACAGCAACTGTCTTCTGAACAGTTTACGGAATTTAATAATTTATTAATTGATTGTGATAATTTATTCCAATTTTTTGAGTTTATGCAGTAACACATGCTTGTTCCTTCAATCGTTCCTTGAATCAATCCTGCAGATTTTAACTCTTTCAAATGTTGTGAAATTGTTGATTGCGCCAAGCCAATTTCTGTTACCAAATTTCCACAGACACAACTTTTCGTGTTTATGATTGATTGCAGAATTGCAACTCTTGCAGGATGTCCCAAAACTTTCATCATCTGAGCTAATTGAACTTGCTCTTCGGTGTAATTATTTGTTTTTGTTAACCCCATTGTTTAAATCGTATATCGCAATATTACGATTAATAATTTAGTTAATTAGGAAAATAGAATGATTATTTACAAAATTCTTTGTGTATATTTGGTTTAACTAAAACAATAAAATGAATCCATACTTACTTATCATTGGGATTGCCAGCATAATTATTTTAAGCTTTTTTTTCAATATTATTTCTCAAAAAACGAACATCCCTTCAGTTCTTATGCTTATTGGGTTAGGAATGGGTCTTAGAGTTTGGATGCATGCAAAAGGAATTATAGACAAAGATTTAAAACTAGATTCTATTTTAGAAATCATTGGGAATGTTGGTTTGGTGATGATTGTTCTAGAAGCGGCTTTGGATTTAAAGTTAGAAAGAGAGAAATCAGGACTCATATTTAAGTCTTTTATTGTTGCCAACCTGGGAATTGCAGGTTCGATGTTTGCCTTGGCATTTTTCTTTATGTACATTTTTCCAGGAACAACTCTATACACAGCAATTGTTTATGCTATTCCTTTGAGTATAATGAGTAGTGCGATTATCATTCCCTCTGTTGGTCGCTTGACTGGAAAGAAAAAAGAATTTATGGTGTATGAAAGCACTTTTTCTGACATTCTTGGAATTATGGTGTTTTACTTCATGATTGGTGCTGATGGAGGAGCTGGAAATGGTTCTATTGCTTGGGAAATATTTTTAAATATTGTAGGAACGGTTGTCTTGTCAGTGATTGTTGCTTATGTGATGGTATATCTCTTCCAACATCTTCAAATGCAGGTGAAACTGTTCTTGATTATTGGTGTGTTATTGTTACTTTTTGCTGTTGGAAAATACTTCCACCTTTCTTCACTACTCTTAATTCTTGCTTTTGGATTAGTCTTGAATAACACTGATATCTTCTTTCAAGGACGACTGGCAAAGATTTTTGACAAAGAGAAAGTGAAACCTATTCTCCATGACTTTCATACATTGACACTGGAGTCAGCGTTCTTAATCAGAACTTTTTTCTTCGTAATTTTTGGACTGAGTATTTCTGTTGCATCCTTATACAATTTAGAAGTTGCGATTAATAGCTTTGTGATTGTTGCGATACTTTACGTGATTCGTTATGTTCTCCTCAAAGTATTCGCCAAAGAATTTCTTTTCCCAGAGGTTTTTATTGCTCCCAGAGGGTTGATTACTGTGCTGTTGTTCTTTGTCTTAATTAAAAATGAACAGTTTACCATAGAAAATTTTGATACAGGGTTACTACTTTACCCAATTTTGATTACAAGTATGATAATGATGTTTGCATTGATTACCTACAAGGGAGAGAAAGTTACAGATATTTTGTTTCATAAAGTTCCTATGATCAAGAATAATGAAGATAAGGAAACAACCGAAAATCTAGACCGTAGAATGAGAGAGAATACGGAGGATATGGATTTTGATGGGTTTTAGATTTTAACCTACCATTTCACCGACAATTTCCCTGTTGATTTTCCACTTTCTAACATTGAGTGTGCTTTAGTAAATTCTTCTACAGAATAAGAACCTCCAACTTGAGGAACGATCTTTCCCTCTTTGAAAAGACGAAATGATTCTTGCAAGCAGAACTCTAAAATTTTAGGACGGTTATCTGCTATTTTAAGCATGTTAACCCCGAGAATATTTTTAGAACGCATCATCAAGCCGATTGGTAAAACTAAACCCATTCTGCGGACAAAATTTAACTTCGATAAGATGCCCCATTTTCCATTAGATAATTCTGAACCTCCAAATAAAACCATTCTACCACCAGAACCTAAAATAGACATGTCTTTTTTATAGGTTGACCCAGCAACAGGGTTGTAACTGATATCAATTCTGTCTCCGTTCAAAAAAGTTTTGATTTGCTCAATGTAGTCCGACTCATTGTAGTTAACAACAAAATCAGCTCCTAGTTTTTTTACCACTTCCGCCTTCTCTGTACGACCAATTTTTGCAATGACTCTTGCACCTTTCATTTTTGCTAGTTGTATAAGAATAGTTCCTACTCCACCAGCTGCAGCATGAATTAGCACAGTATCTATCGAGTGAATAGGTGTTAAATACATTCCCATGTAATAAGCTGTAACTGATTGAGTTGTAAGTGCCAGTAATTCTTCAGAAGGTTCATTTCCTACAGCCACAGTTGCAATATCTGTTGTGAGAACATGCTTTGCATAACCTCCAAATCTGCAGAATGCAATGACTCTTTTTCCGACTAAATCATTCTTTACTGAGGCTCCTGTAGAAATAACCTTTCCAACAACCTCATAACCCACAACACAAGGAAAACCAGGAGCTTCTCGGTACAAACCTTTCCTTGCCATCACATCCGCATAGTTTAAACCAAATGCCTCTACTTCAATTAGAACTTCATTCTCCTTCGGTTCATTAATTTCAAACGATCTCAATTCAAATGCTTCTTCAGGAGTTCCTGTTTTACACAAGAAAAATGCTTCACTCTTTATTGTACCTTTCATCCTTTTCTAACTACTTATTCATTTTTTATTCCACAGAGAAGTTTCAGACTTCCTAAAAGAATAATCATCTTCCAACTCCTCCGCTTCAAGTCAACTTACCCCTTCAATCACAATCACAATTTCCCCTTTCGGCGGATGCGCTTCATAATGAGCCTTCACCTCACTAGCTGTTCCTCTTCTATATTCTTCGTATATTTTTGTCAACTCTCTAGCCACACAAACCTTTCTATCTGCGCCCATAAATTCTTCAATCTGTCCAAGACATTTCACCAATCGATGAGGTGATTCATACAAAACAGTTGTTCTTTTTTCTTCAGCAATTGCTTTTAGTCGTGTTTGACGCCCTTTTTTGTGCGGCAAGAAACCTTCAAAAACAAAACGGTCACAAGGAAAACCACTGGCAACAATTGCAGGGATTAATGCAGCAGGTCCAGGAAGACATTCTATCTCAATATCATTCGCGATGCATTCTCTAACTAATAAAAAACCAGGATCAGAAATGGCTGGTGTTCCTGCATCAGAAACTAAAACGGTAGATGTGTTTGACTTTATGGTGTCAATTGCCCTTGCCAACGTTTTGTGTTCATTGTGAGAATGAAAAGGAGCAACAGGTTTTTGTATTTCTAACTTGTTGAGTAATCGTTTTGTGACACGTGTGTCTTCTGCAAAAATCATTTCTGTTTCTTGCAAAATCCGAATGGATCTCAATGTAATATCTTCGAGATTTCCGATTGGTGTTGGAACGAGGTATAACTTAGACATACTTTTATTTTATCGGGTCAAAACTACATAGTCTTGCAATAACGTTTGCAAGAATTGAAGTCTTTTTTTAGGTGTTTCTTCGAGGTCAAGTAAGTTGGCTGACTTATCTGCAAGTTCGATTGCAAACCTTTTTGTTTCGTCATTAGGATATAATTTTACACGCTGTATAGTGTTTTTTATCAACAACATATCTTCATCTGTAAAACGAACAGCCTGTGGGTATTGTGGTGTATAGTTATCTTGACTTTTTATTGCTAGAACATCTTTTAAAGAATAATTAATGCTCGACTTATTACGAATCACAATGGTGTTTGCCATCACGTCACCTATTCGCTGATTACGACGAGATGTCCCTACGTAAACAATCCCCATAAGTCCAATTCCGAACCAAAACAACACGAAAAAATCGGCGCTGATCCACAAGAAGTCACCTTTAAAAATCCAACGCGTAAATACTTCTCGAAGTCCAGGTCTTTCACCATCAACAGTTACGACACGAATCCCTAAAATGTATTTTCCCAAGCTCTGCCCATGTGTGAGGTACTCAATAA
>DQTF01000063.1 GCA_015662935.1 Crocinitomicaceae bacterium
AGGTTTATTAATCGCTATCTTTTTTACTTATAGCTATTCATTAAAGATAAGTGAAAGTTTAAACAATCAAAAAAATTGCATCTGTGCTTATGATGGTTTTGGTTACTACATGTACCTTCCGGCTGTGTTCTCTCAGAATACTTTAAAGATGAAAAAAGAATGGGCGCAAGGATTACAAAATGAATATTGCGATGAAATATATGCCTATCAATTAATTGAACAGAGGAACGGGAATAACATTGATGTTTACCACATGGGGCTTTCATTTGTTCAACTACCCTCTTATTTGGTTGCCGACATTTTTGCAAAAGTATTAGGTTATAAAAATGACGGGTTCAGCAAGCCTTATCAAATTGCCTTTTTAATCAACGCCTTGCTATTCATTCTTTTCGGTATTTACTATTTAAGAAAACTACTACTCCTTTTCTTTAATGAGAAAATATCTGCGGTATTGTTACTGGTCACTTTTTTTGCGACAAATTATTATTTCACAGCGTTGTATCAATACGATTTAGCTCATGTTTATTTATTCACCCTAAATACTGCGTTCCTACTCTATCTATTTAAATATTCGGAAGAAAGAAAAAAGAAATATTTAATTTTCTCTGCGATAATATTGGGATTGACATTTGCTATTCGACCAACTCAAGTTATTTGGGGTGTCATCCCTTTGATATACCTTTATAACAATAAGCCTAACCTATCCTCTTTTTGGAAAGAAATTCTTCTATTTCCATTATTTGCAATTATATGGAACATACCCCATCTTCTTTATTGGAAAATAGTAGGTGGAGAATTGTTTTTACCCAACCTTCATACGGAAGAAATCATTCTCACAGACCCCAATTTAATCGACTTCTTATTTTCCTACAGAAAAGGATGGCTTCTGTACACTCCTGTTTTTATTCTCTCTTTTATCGGATTCTTTTCTCTTTACAAAAAAAACAAATTGTTGTTTTGGTCAACAATCACCTTTAGCTTTCTCTATATCTACATCTTAAGCTCATGGGAATGTTGGTGGTATGCAAGTTCTTTTGGATCTAGACCGATGACAGAAGCATATCCTCTACTCATTTTACCAATTGGATACCTACTCGGATCTACTCATCAAATTCTCGTAAGAATTATGATTGGATTGTTTATCGCTTCTACATTGGCGCTAAATTTATTTCAAAGCGAACAATGCAATAGAGGTATCCTACATCATGAAAGAATGACAAAAGACCATTACTGGTATATTTTTGGAAAGTTAGACTTCCAAAACTTCAACTTTAGTCGATTATCAATTGACATTAACGACACCAACTGGATTGAAAATCAAAAGTCTGTTTACAGAGTTGAGAATAGAAAATTATTTAAGCTCAACAAACCAATAACTTCAAAACCATTTGAAAACTTAAGCGTCGGAAACTTAGTTATTCTTGATGAATTAGAAACAGATGAATCTCTCATCGAAATAAACCTTAGCTATAAAACAAGTAGTTCCTCTCAATCAACTTTACTTCAACTTGAAACATGTAGCAAATTCAATTGTTACGATTGGAAAAGCGTTGAGTTATCATTAAATGAAACCGTTAATTCAATTATAACCAAAACGTTTCAATTTAACTTACAACACATCAGACACAATGAAGACTATCTTCAAATGTACTTATACAACCCAAATGATGTAGTAATTAAAATTCACTCTTTTGAAGTGAGGTCAAAATCAATAATAAGAGAATAGAAGCCGATTAACTTCTATATAATGTAGCTTTTATCGCTTTAGATAACCTGTCAATATTTGGCAACGCTTCCTTTATTAACGTTGGAGAGAATGCAAACGGAGTGTCTGTTTGTGTCACACGCTGAACTGGTGCATCCAAATAATCAAACGCATAACGTTGTAAATGATACGCTATTTCTGAAGAAATTGATGCTAAAGGCCACGATTCCTCCAAGACCACACAACGATTAGTTTTCTTAATTGATTCAACTACCGTCCCGTAATCGATTGGACGAACAGAACGAAGGTCGATAATTTCACAAGAAATTCCTTCCTTTTCTAAAATATCTGCCGTTTGATAAGCTACTTCTATAATTTTTCCGAAAGTGACAATCGTTACGTCTGTTCCTTTTTTCTTTACTTCCGCAACTCCAATGGGAATAATGTATTCTCCTTCTGGAATCTCTCCTTTAACACCATACAGCCTTTCTGATTCCAAAACAACAACAGGATCATTGTCGCGAATCGCTGCTTTCATCAACCCCTTTGCATCTGCAGGATTTGAAGGAACAACGACCTTTAAACCAGGAACATGTGCGTAAAACGCTTCAAAACTTTGAGAATGCGTAGCCCCCAATTGTCCAGCTTGTCCGTTACCTCCTCTAAAAACGATAGGGCAACTATATTGGCCACCAGACATTTGCAGCATTTTAGCAGCACTGTTGATGATTTGATCAGCCGCAAGAATTGCAAAATTCCACGTCATGAACTCTACGATTGGTCTTAACCCATTCATTGATGCCCCGACAGCAATACCTGTAAATCCAAGTTCTGCTATTGGTGTGTCGATGACTCTTTTAGCACCGAATTCATCTAACATTCCTTGAGAAACTTTATAAGCTCCATTATATTCTGCTACTTCTTCTCCTAAAAGAAAAACTGATTTATCACGACGCATTTCTTCTGACATTGCCTCGTTCAACGCTTCTCTATATTGTACTGTCTTCATATCAAGTTCTGTTTAAATTCAAAATATGGGTTGCCAAATGTAACAATTTTAACGGAGAGAAAAAGAAACATAATCAAACAAATTTTTCGTTCTGCAACAAACCAAAAAACAATCTATGCATACATATAAATATTTGTCCAATAAATGACTTCAAAATTGAGAAGATTTTGCTAAATTCGTAGCCGATAAAAAAAGTAAAAAATTATCCTTATGAAGATACTTGTTTGTATAAGTAAATCTCCAGATACAACTTCAAAAATTGCCTTTACAGATGGTGACACGAAGTTTGATGAGAATGGAGTTCAATATATTATCAATCCATACGATGAATGGTATGCGCTTGTTAGGGCGCTTGAATTAAAAGAAGCTAACGGAGGAACAGTTACAGTTATTACTGTTGGAACTGCTCCTGACGATGCTGTTATTAGAAAAGCATTGGCAATTGGAGCGGACGATGCTGTTAGAATTGATGCTGACCCAACTGATGCTTATTTTGTTTCTATGCAGATCGCTAATCATGCCAAAGAGAACGGTTTTGAATTGGTAATGACAGGGAAAGAGACAATTAACTATAATGGATCACAAGTTGGAGGAATGATTTCCGAAGCAATGGATTTACCATTTGTTTCTTTGGCTTCCAAAATGGATATCAACGGAATGACTGCAACATTGGAAACAGAAATCGTTGGAGGAATTCAAATTGTTGAAGTTGAATTACCAGCTGTTATTTCATGTGCAAAAGGAATGGCAGAACAAAGAATTCCAAATATGAGAGGGATTATGGCTGCTAGAACAAAGCCTTTAAATGTTGTTGCTCCAATAGAGGTTGAGAAATTAACATCATTTGAAAACTATACAATGCCTGCAGCAAAAAGTGCTTGTAAAATGATTGATCCAGAAAACATGGATGAATTAGTTGCATTGTTACACCAAGAAGCAAAAGTTATTTAAAAGAAAGATATGTCAACATTAGTATATATAAATAGTCGTAATGGTATTGCAAAAAATGCATATGAGGCCATTACCTACGCAAAAAAATTAGGAGAAGAAGTTATCGCAATCACTACTGGTAGTGCAGATGATTCAACTTTGGCAACTGCTGGAGAATACGGAGCATCAAAAATACTGGTCGATAGAAGTATTGCCACAGACGATGCTCAACAATTAACGAAAGTAATTGCCAATGCCGTTGAGTCTACTGGAGCAAACACTGTTGTATTCTCCAATGAAATTGTTGCAAAATCTGTTGCTCCAAGACTGTCTGTTCGCTTAAAAGCAGGATTAATTTCTGGAGCCATTGCAATTCCAGAAGGAGACACTGTACAAGTAAACGTATTCTCAGGAAAAGCTTTTGGAAATGTAAAAATTAATTCTGACAAGAAAATAATCTCTTTACTTCCTAACAGTATTCAACCGGAGCAAACAGGTTCTGCTTGTTCTGTTGAAGATTTTAATGGTAATGCTGGAGAAGCAAAAATTAAATTACTTGAAACGAAAAAACCAGAAGGAGA
>DQTF01000043.1 GCA_015662935.1 Crocinitomicaceae bacterium
TCAAGTATTAATAGAAGGTATTTCCAAAAAATCAGAAGAAGAGATGTACGGTAGAAACTCCGAGAGCTTTGTAGTTGTGTTTGCAAAAGGAAGCCATAAAATTGGTGATTATGTAGATGTTAAAATTACCGAAGCTAAAGGAGTAACTCTTCGAGGAGAAGTTGTTAATTAAGATTTTAGAACAAAAAGAATGACAGTACAAGATGTAAAACAACGATTTGGAATTATAGGTAATCACCCTAAATTAATTCGAGCAATCAATACTTGTATTCAAGTTGCGCCAACCAATATTACGGTATTAATACTTGGTGAAAGTGGTACAGGTAAAGAAGTTTTGCCAAAAGTGATTCATCAATTGAGCCAAAGAAAACACGGGTCTTATATTGCTGTTAATTGTGGGGCGATTCCTGAAGGGACAATAGATTCTGAATTGTTTGGGCATGAGAAAGGAGCTTTTACTGGAGCACAGGCTTCACGAAAAGGATATTTTGAATCAGCAGATGGCGGAACAATTTTTTTGGATGAAGTTGCTGAGTTACCTATGCAAACCCAAGTGAGGTTGTTACGAGTTCTTGAAACTGGCGAATTTATGCGAGTAGGATCTTCGCGACCTATCAAAACAGATGTGCGTGTAATTGCCGCAACGAATGTCAATATTCCTGAAGCTATTCAATCGGGGAAATTTAGAGAAGATTTGTATTATCGATTTAATCAAGTACAAATAAATATTCCGGCATTACGGGATCGAAATGAAGATATTCATTTGTTATTTCGAAAATTTGCTCATGATTTTAGTGATAAATACCGAATGCCAGCTATTGAGCTGACTCCAGATGGACTAGAGTTATTGAAAAACTATCCTTGGCCAGGAAACATACGTCAATTAAAAAACATGGTAGAACAAATAAGTGTTGTTGAAGAAGAGAGAAGGATCTCTGCAGTACTGTTAGCTAATTATTTACCTCAAGAGATGGTGAATAAATTGCCAATGGTAATGAAAGGAGCAGATTCGGCTACTAGTTTTTCAGAAAGGGAGATTTTGTATAAAGTTCTTTTTGATATGAAAAACGATTTGACTGATCTCAAAAAATTAGTATTGCAATTAATTTCAGGGGAGGGGAGTACCATGTCACCCAATACCATGGCATTGGTGAAGAAAGTATTTGCTGAACAAGATCAAAATTCATTTTCTAATGAAAGAGAAAGAAGTTCCTATGAACAACCGGCCTACATCAACGATTTTCCGACACAACAAGAAGTGTCAACTATAGAGATTGAGGAAGTATTTAGTTTGGCTGATAAGGAAAAAGAAATGATACAGAAGGCGCTAGAAAAACATCGGAATAAATGAAAATACGCAGCCAAAGAATTGGGAATCTCCGAACGAACCTTATATCGTAAGATTAAAGAATACAATTTGAAATAAAAAATAACGTTGAAAACTTAATTAGTAGACTTTTTTGAAATGAAAAAAACAATCACCTATATTTTATTTTTACTTCCACTGTTGTCAGGTTGTAAATTTTACTCGGTTTCGATGCGAGGTGGTGATACATCTGGATCGAGCACCTATTCTGTAGAGTATTTTAAACCCAAAACTGCTCAAGCTAGTCAAGTGTATGCACAGAGGTTTACCGATGGACTAAAAGATTTCATTGCTTCGGCCTCGCCTTTGGATATTACAGATTCTCAAGCCGATTTGCAGTACTCGGGATCAATTACAGGATATACCATTTCTCCTGCAAGTGTTGGTCAAGGAGAGGTAGCGGCATTAAATAAATTAACAATTACAGTCAAGCTGAAGTACGTTAATAATAAAGAGCCAGATAAAAGTTTTGACAAATCATTTTCAAAATTTGCCAATTATAATAGCAATAGCGATATATTTGCTGTTGAAGAACAATTGTGGGAAGACATTAACGAACAGTTGATCACTGCAATTTATAATGCAAGTATAGGAAATTGGTAATGGATTCATCCGTATTTTACGATCTTTTAGAAACACCTCACAAGTCTGATTTGTTGAGTGATGAACTTCAACAGATGGTTGATGATTACCCTTGGTTTGTCCATGGACACATGCTCTATTCTAAGTCATTACAATTGCTTAACGACAGTAGCTTTGATGAGCAATTGCACAAAACCTCTGTTTACACTCCAGATCGTGAGGTCTTGTACAAGTTAATTGTTACTGAAGAGGAAAAAAGGGAATTGGTAGAAAGTCCTGACAAAGTGTTTTCAATAAATCCAAACGAAATAGAATCGGAGCCAGAAAATAGTTCTTCCTCCAAAGAAGCTTGGACTGATCTGAAAGAAGAAAAAATAGTTTTTCGCTTGCTTGAAGATGAGCACACAAAAAAAAAAGAAAACATTGGTGGTCTTGGTTCTCCAGAAACTAAACCTTTGGAAGAAACAGTGATTCGTCTGGGTGGTGAAGATCCAGTTCTAGAAGAAAAAGAACTGGAAGAGATAAAAAAACCTCGGGTTTTGGATGTCCTAGAAAAAGAAATCATTATTGGAGCGGTAAGTAGAGTGATAGAAAAAGAGGTTGAAGAGGAACTTCCTGAGTCCATTTCCGTAGAAGAACCACAAACAGATAAAAGTCTAGAAGTTGAATCTGAAGAAGAAATCAATTTTTCAAGTTTTACTGCAATGATTTTGAAACGAGCAAAGGAAGTGAAGTATATTGATTCAAATGTTAGAAAAGACAATGCCTCAGGTCAAATAAAAAGATTTGAATTTGGATTCGATAGTGAAAAGTCGTTAAAAGAAAAGAAAAAAAGGCTCTTAGATAAATTCATCGCATTGAATCCTCAAATTACTCGAGGGAAATTGAGTGACTATGAGTCTGTTAATTTAGGACAAGAAAGTTTGAAAGACTCGGATTTTTTTATCACAGAAACTATGGCGAGGATATACGCCCAACAAGGAAAAATAGGTAAGGCAAAAAAAACATATAAGCTCTTAAGCTTGAAATATCCAGAAAAAAGTGTTTATTTTGCAGCCCGAATTAAAAATTTAGATAAAAAGTAATAGGAAAAATGGGTACATTTATTATAATATTAATAGTTGTTGTTAGCGTTGCATTAGGCTTAATTGTTTTAATTCAAAGCCCTAAGGGGGATGGTCTTGCGGAAGGTTTTCAAGGAGCAACGCAAATGGGTGGCGTGAAAAAA
>DQTF01000113.1 GCA_015662935.1 Crocinitomicaceae bacterium
AAGAATATCTTCGTAACCTGTCCAATCAGTTAATCCTGTTCCGTATTCAGAAGAAAGAGCTAGCCACTTAGCTGTTCTTTCATCATTTGTGTGAGAATGGTGTACATACAACCAATGCTGAAATTCATCTACTTGTGCAATCCAAGGAAGCAAGCGAATAATCGTTTCTAGTTGTTCCTTCTTTGCACGTTTAAAATCTTCTTCATTGCTATAGAATTCTCTCCATTTTTCCATAGAAAGTAATTCCATGGACATAGAAGCGAGTTCTGCAACCTCAGATGGTAAGTTTTTAAAACCAGTGAATTCTAATTCTCTCGATAAGAAAGAATGAATTGCATGACCTCCTTCGTGAACCATCGTAACCAAATCCCTATGAGAACCAACAGCATTCATAAAGATAAATGGAACACCAATTTCGTAAAGAGGGTAGTTATAACCTCCAGGTGCTTTCCCATCTTTAGAATCTAAATCCAAATGTTGCATGTCACGCATCGTCGCTAGGCAATCACCAAAGTAAGGGTCGATCTCATTGAACATATTGATGGTTCCATTCAGTAAGTCGTCTCCTTTTTCAAAAGGTTTAAGCGGTGATTTTCCTTCTGGGTCAACATCTGAATCCCAAGGCATGAATTTGTCTTTACCTAATTTTTTCAACCGTTCTTCTTGTATCTTCTTCACCAAAGGCACTATTTCTGTTTTAACTGAAGAATGAAAATCCTCACAGTCTTTGACAGAATAATCAAAACGTCCCATTGCAATCATTTTGTAATCTCGGAAGTTTTCAAAACCTGCATTTATTGCTATCTGATGCCTTTTCTTCAGAAGAATATTAAACAAGTCATCGAATTGATTAACATCCTCTCTTCGTCGATTTGCAATCTTGTTAAATACAGTCTTTCTAAGTTCTTCATCTGTTTCTTTTAATAGAGTTGCAGCTTTTTGCATGGTCAATTTCTCGCCATCGTGTTCAATACTTTGTTGCGCAGAATAAGCCCCAAACTTTTGACTTTCTTCTGATACTTCTGAAAATAAAGGAATATTCTCTTCTCTATATAGTTGAATCGCTGTCTTCACCTTTCTGAAAAGAATCTTAAATGCTTCATCATCCTCTAATTCTTCCGTAAATAAGCAGTCATTTAATTTGTTGTTCAACTGATCTTCAAAAGGAGCAATTTTCGGCTGGATTTCAGAAGTAAAAAACGTGTAAGATTTACTCAATTCCTCATCCTTTGTATTGATGGTCATTTTAATGTAACGCCAAGCAGCATCTTCTTCGAGAATTGCTTCCAATTCACTTTGATCCTTTAACCATCTTAGAAAATCTTCTTTTGTATCAATATTTCTATCAACCAAATCTTTAAAGTATGGTTCGATAGAATTCCAATCTTCAATTTCCAAGTTTTGATCTACAAATGATCGGGTAGGGCGTGTTATTTTCATTTCTTTAGGCAAAAAAAATCCCGAATGAATCGAGATTTCAGTTTAATATATTAGTTGAACTACTTAGTTGCTTTCTTTTTTGCAGGCGCTTTTTTTGTTGTTGAGTCTGTTGAATTTTTCTTCGTAGGAGATTTTTTAGCTGCAGTTTTTTTAGTTGTTGGAGAAGCTTTTTTCTTTGCTGCCTCTTTCTTTGCTGGTGTTTTCTTTTCTTCCTTTTTTTCTTCTTGCTTAATTACTCCCGCTTTAAACAATTGATTGTACCATTGAAACAACTTTTTGATATCAGAAGGATAAACTCTTTCGTCATCATAATTAGGGAGGATGTCTCCTAAAAATTCTTGCAATGTAGAGATGCCTTCTTTATGAGAAGGAGCAGCTGTATTTCCAATTTTCGCAAGAATATCAGAATAGATATCTCTCAAAGGCTTATCTTCTTCTAAAGTATAAATACTGATGTCATCCAAAGCAGAAATTTTATCTGTAGAATAAGCTGGAAACCTTTTCTTGTCAATCAAAGATTCTACAATAATGCTATTCTTTCCTTGTGCAATAACTTTAAATAATCCCGGTTTTCCTGAGATTGAAATAATACCTGATAAGTCCATTCTTTTATTTTTGAAAGTGTAAAAATAGAAATTCTTTTAAACTCCTACTACAATCTGACAATTTTTGATGTATAAACACCCTTATTTGTATTTATTCTAATAAGATAGTTGCCTGCAGGTAAGTTTTCTAAATTATATGTTTTTTCTGTCAATTTATCGATAGTGCATATTTTACCTTGAGAGTCAACTATAGATATTGAAGAGATATCCCCATCAAAATCAATCTGAATAATTGAATTAGTTGGATTTGGGTAACTCGTCATTAAGTTATCGTTTATTTCTTCAATACCAACTGAGAGAATAAGAGGAGAGGAGAATGAAGAACATCCATCCATATTCGTATAAAGAACTTGGTAAGAACCGTAAGGAGCAGATGCTGTATAATCTTGATTTGTCGCTCCAATTATTACTGTGTCATTGAGGTACCATTCATTCCCTGTGGTTTCTGAGGATGTTAATGTTGCAGTTTGCCAATCACTCGTTATGGTTGGAGTAATGGCTAGACTTTCTTGTAATAAGGTATTCAAAGCGTGTGCCTTTCCATAACCGTAAGCATTGTTGGGTGTTATTCCAGAATATAAATCTGCATAAGCTTGAGAATGCAAGTCGCTTAAAAAGTTAAGATGAGTTGCTCTATTGCATCTTTCTAAATACAAAGCTGCTATCCCTGCTACAACAGGAGAGGCCATTGAGGTTCCTCCATTGGTTGCATGCCAACCACCAGAATCTACTTTGTTGTAGTTTGCAGGATTGCTCAAAAATGTAAAAGGAACCGCGCATAAAGAAACATCCCCAGCCGCTGTAATGTCAGGCTTGGTTACGTTATGTCTGTTTGGTCCTTTACTAGAATTTGGGCTTAATTTTTCTGGAGGTGTAGTATCAGCATTGGTGTAATTATTTAGGTTGAAATCAATAAATGATGCTCGGTTTCTCATATTAGCAACTGAAACTATTTTTTCAGAACAATTCCATGAAGAAACAATTGTTTGATTGGCATCTGGTTCAATGTAATAAATTGAATCAGGAAAAACAGTAGAAGATGGTGTATTTAAAACCATATTGTTATACCCAAAAACAGAACCACTCCATAAATCAAATGAACCTGAACCAGTTGTTTCAAAGCGATAGTTGTAGGCTGTTGAATCAACTGCAATAACTAGTTGTAAATGATAATTCCCGTTGATAATTTCTGTATATGCTTCATAAGTCGCTATTCTGTCCGAACCGTTCCAAATAGTATCATTGATGACAATTCCAATGGAAGACATAGCAGGATGAAACAAACTTCTTCCTCTGTCAGAATAAGCACCAGAAGGTAAGTTACAACCTAAAGCGAAATCATAAGTTGCTTCTATTTCATCTGACCATAAATCAAAGAAAATAGTATTCGCACCAAAAGCTCCAGAAGGGTTATTTTGAAACCACACGAAATTAGTATCTGCTGTTGGCTCTCCGTGTAAATGATATTTACCTACATTACCTGAGTTTCCTGCTGCAGAAACAATAATCCTTCCTTTTTTTGCATCTAAAAGCCCTTCCATTGCATTCGCTGCAGGGTCATTTCCATCATGACTCCCAAAGTAAGAACCTAAACTAATATTAACAACAGCAGGCATTCCAAGAGAATCAGCAATCTTAAAAATAAAGTCACATGCATCCACCACTGTCAATGTCCAATTAGGACGAGAAAAATCAGTTTCAACAACAACTATATTTGCATCAGGAGCCATTCCTGTATTTGCACCATTCGCCAAACC
>DQTF01000077.1 GCA_015662935.1 Crocinitomicaceae bacterium
TAAATCGTTGTTTCACCTTCTGCCATTACAGCAGCCATTACGATGTTAGCTGTTCCTGTTACAGAAGCTTCATCCAAATGAATGTATGCACCTTTTAATTTTTTTCCTTCTATAGCATAAAAATGCTCTCCTGCGTCGTAATTAAACTTTGCGCCCAACATCATCATACCAGTAAAGTGCGTATCTAATCTTCTACGACCAATTTTATCTCCACCTGGTTTTGGCAAATAACCAACTCCAAATCGAGCCAATAAAGGGCCAACAATCATTACAGAGCCCCTCAAAGAACTGGCTCTTGTTTTAAAATCTTCTGTTTGTAGGTAATCTAAATCAACATCTTTTGCTTGAAAAATGTAAGTCCCTTTCTCAACCTTTTCGATCTTCACTCCCATTGCCTGTAACAAACCAATTAGTTTGTTCACATCAACAATATCAGGCAGGTTAGAAATCGTTACTTTTTCTCCAGTTAACAATGGTGCGCACAAAACTTGTAAAGCTTCATTTTTTGCACCTTGAGGAATTAAATCTCCTTTTAACGGTTTACCACCGTGAATTTCAAATGATGCCATTGATTATCTTTTGTATTTCTTTTTAAAATGTTGCTTCTTGTTGCGATTGTTCTTATTGTTATTATTACGGTTGTTCTTATTGTTATTCTGAACATTTTGCAACCCTAATGTTTTGAGTAATTGATTCGTGCTAACCAATTCTTCTTCAGGATTCTCCATTGACAATACTCCTGCAGACATTTCTTTCAATTGTTTTGCAATTAAACTATTATCAACTGCTGTATTATTATGAACAAGGTATTGCTTTTTCATAAAATTACCCATTGCATGAGTCATGTACTTCAATTCTTTTTCGTCTTTGATATCAGCTACTGTATCCAAAATCTTTTGCGTGTACTGCCCAAAATGTCCATATCTAATTTTACTTTTAGGATAAGGCATTTCATTTGGCTTCTCCGATAATGTTTCAGCTGTTGGAATCTCGTAAGGAGAATCCACGTCCAATTTGAAATCAGACATGATAAAAAGATGTGCCCACAATTTATGGCGATAGTCATCAACATCACGAAGATGCGGATTTAACTGTCCCATAACTTCAATTATAGCTTGCGCAGCTTTATTTCTCTCTTCACTGTCTTTGATATCCATTGCGTGTGCAATCATATTCTGGACATTTCTTCCGTATTCTGGCAATAACATTTTATTGCGAGATGTATTATATTCCATTTATTCTAATTCTAATTTTAAACTTCTAAGCTACTAATTTTCTAGATGCTTCGCAAGAGAATCATTAAATAGCGATTTTGCTTCTTGAATAAATCCAAAATGTTCATCGTCTATCATCATCTTACCTTTGGTAACATGTCCTAATAAAGTGAATGAAACTTTTGAATTCATCATCGCTTCTAAGAAATCATCTTCTTGATCTTCATCGACTGTTACAAGTACTCTGCCCTGTCCCTCTCCAAACAAAAAAGCATCTTCACGCACTTCTGAATCGGTAACAATATCAAACCCTAATTCTCTAGGGATAGCCATTTCGGTCAAAGTTACAAATAATCCACCATCTGCAACATCATGTGCTGCGTTAATGTGTTTATTAATAATTAAGTCCTTCACAACATTCTGCATAGCAAACTCCTCCTCCAAATTGAAATATGGAGCTGGAGATTCGTCTACTTTGTGATAAGAAATCAAATATTCTGAAGAAGAAATATCGTCATACGACTGACCAATGATAAAAATTAAGTCTCCTTTATCTTTAAAATCTAATGTCATTACATTTTCTTTGTCCTCAACAATTCCAATCATTCCGATTGTTGGAGTTGGAAAAACAGGAACTTCTACTCCATCAATAGATGTTTGATTATAGAAGGAAACATTTCCACCTGTAACAGGTGTATTAAATTTCAAACAAGCTTCTGACATTCCTTTAATTGCTCCGACAAATTGCCAAAACGATTCAGGGTTGTAAGGATTTCCAAAATTTAAACAGTTTGTAATTGCGCTTGGATTTCCTCCAGCACATGTAATGTTTCTTGCTGCTTCTGAAACGGCAATCATAGTTCCTATATGAGGATCGGCATTCACGTAACGTGAATTACAATCAACTGTCATTGCCAAAGCCTTGTTTGTTCCTTTAATATTTACAATTCCAGCATCAGAAGGGCGATTTGTTGTCATTGTTCGTGTGCCTACCATAGAATCGTATTGATCCGTTACCCAGTTTTTAGAGGCAATATTTGGATTTTGTAATAGCTGAAATGCAACTTCTTTTAAATCTTCCGGTTGCTCAATTGAATTGATCTCAAATTTCTTAAATTCTTGATAATATGCTGGTTCTTTGTATTCTCTTTCATAAACTGGAGCACCACCGCCAAGCACAAGTGAATCTGCAGGGACATCACCTACAATTTCTCCTCCCATAAAGTAACGAACTCTTCCTCCTTCAGTAACTACACCAATTTCTTCTGCGTGTAAATCCCATTTATCAAAAATATCTTTAACAACTTTTTCTTTTCCTTTCTCTACCACAACAAGCATTCTTTCTTGTGATTCTGACAAAAGAATTTCGAATGGTTTCATGTTCTCTTGACGAGTAGGAACAAGATCAAGGTTAATATCCATACCAACATTATCTCCTGCCGCACTCATTTCACAAGAAGAACAAGTAATTCCAGCTGCTCCCATGTCTTGCATTCCGACAATTGCATCTGTATCTGCTAGTTCCATTGTTGCTTCTAACAGTAATTTCTCCATAAAAGGATCGCCTACCTGAACAGAAGGTAAATCATTAACAGAATCCTCTGTTATATCCTTTGAAGCAAATGCTGCTCCAGCAATCCCGTCTTTACCCGTAGAAGAACCGACGATAAAAACTGGGTTCCCAACACCTGCAGAAGTTGCAGAAATTACTTTTTTAGGATCCATAATTCCAGCAGAAAAAGCATTCACTAGTGGATTCGTATTATATGACTTATCAAAAAACACCTCTCCACCAACGATTGGAATACCGAAAGCATTTCCGTAATCACCAATGCCTTTAACAACACCTTTAACTAACCATTTTGTTCTATCTTTTTTAATATCTCCAAAACGCAAAGAATTCATTTGAGCAATTGGTCTAGCTCCCATCGTGAATATATCACGATTGATTCCTCCAACACCAGTTGCCGCTCCTTGATACGGTTCTAGAGCACTTGGATGATTATGAGATTCTATTTTAAACACACATCCTAAACCATCGCCGATATCAACCAACCCTGCATTTTCTTCACCTGCTTTAACCAGCATGTGCGGACCGTCTTTTGGCAATTGTTTTAACCAATGGATAGAGTTCTTATAAGAACAATGTTCAGACCACATTACAGAATACACTGCGGTTTCAGTAAAGTTGGGAGTTCTACCCAAAATACCTTTAATCATTTCAAATTCTTCAGCAAAAAGACCTAATTCTATTGCTTCTTCAACGGTTGCTTCTTTGTTCATCGTTCTATTTAAAGTGTATAAATGATACTACAAAAATACTTATTAAAATGTAGTTGTTTCTTCTTCTTAACCGATTTTATTGGATTGTTTTCAACAATTATCATGTTAGAATTCTATACCTATTAATCCAGAAAACTCTTTCCATGATTTTTACAAACCAAAGGAAGAGTTAATCTTTGTATTCATGATACTTTAACAAAAAAAGGGACAACTCTCGTCATCCCTTTCTTAATTTATTGATACTCGCAAATCTTGCGAACTACACTAACATTTGTTGCATCAGTAGCTATCGCTACTTCTCTTCTACCTCTTCAAAATCTACATCAGTCACCTCATCTTCTGGGTTTCCTGTATCTTCTGCTCCAGCGTCTCCGCCTTCTGCATTAGAAGCATTATACATTTCTTCAGAAGCTGCTGAGAACACTTGGTTTAATTTCTCCATTGCTGGTTCTAAATTCTCCATGTTCTTCGCTTCGAATTCTTTCTTCAATTCTGCTAAAGCATCTTCGATTGGCGCTTTCTTATCAGCTGGGATTTTATCTCCATACTCCTTAATTTGACGCTCTGTTTGGAAGATTAAAGAATCAGCTTTGTTTACTAATTCAACTTCTGCTCTCAATTTATCATCAGCTTCCGCATTTGCTTCTGCTTCTGCTTTCATCTTTTCGATGTCTGCATCAGACAATCCTGAAGATGCTTCAATTTTAATTGATTGCTCTTTACCTGTTCCCTTATCTTTTGCAGAAATGTGCATGATACCATTTGCATCGATGTCAAAAACAACTTCGATTTGAGGAACTCCTCTTTGCGCTGGTGGAATATCAGTCAATTGGAAACGTCCCAATGTCTTGTTATTCGTTGCCATTGCTCTTTCTCCTTGTAATACGTGAATATCAACAGAAGGTTGGTTATCAGATGCCGTAGAGAAAGTCTCAGACTTCTTCGTTGGAATCGTTGTATTTGCATCAATTAATTTTGTGAATACTCCGCCCATTGTTTCAATTCCCAATGATAATGGAATAACATCTAATAAAAGAACATCTTTCACTTCTCCCGTTAAAACTCCACCTTGGATTGCCGCACCTATTGCAACTACCTCATCAGGATTCACTCCTTTAGAAGCTTCTTTTCCAAAGAACTTTTTCACTACATCTTGAATGATTGGAATTCTTGTAGAACCACCTACCAAAATAACTTCGTCAATATCACTTGTAGAAAGTCCCGCTGCTTTCAATGCCGAACGACATGGTGCGATTGTTCTTTCAACGATATCAGAAATTAATTGCTCAAACTTTGCTCTTTGCAATGTTCTAACCAAGTGCTTTGGTACACCATCAACTGGCATGATGTAAGGCAAGTTAATTTCTGTTGAAGAAGCAGAAGATAATTCAATTTTCGCTTTCTCAGCAGCTTCTTTCAATCTTTGCAATGCCATTGGATCTTTTCTTAAATCAAGACCTTCATCTTTCTTAAACTCATCCGCTAACCAATCAATAATTTTATGATCAACATCGTCACCTCCTAAATGTGTATCTCCATCAGTTGATAACACTTCAAATACTCCATCACCTAATTCAAGGATAGAAACATCATGTGTACCTCCACCAAAATCAAACACTACGATTTTTTGGTCAACTCCTTTCTTATCTAACCCGTAAGCTAATGCTGCAGCTGTTGGCTCATTGATAATTCTTTTGATTGTCAATCCTGCAATTTCACCTGCTTCTTTCGTTGCTTGTCTTTGTGAATCGTTAAAGTATGCAGGAACTGTTACAACAGCCTCTGTTACTTCTTGACCTAAGTAATCTTCTGCCGTTTTCTTCATTTTCTGAAGAATCATTGCTGAAATTTCTTGCGGTGTGTATTTTCTATCGTCAATCAAAACACGTGGAGTATTGTTATCTCCTTTCACTACCTTATAAGTTACGCGTCCAATTTCTTTGGTCACTTCATCAAATGAAGATCCCATGAAACGTTTGATTGAGTAAATTGTTTTTTCTGGATTGGTAATCGCTTGTCTTTTCGCTGGATCTCCAATCTTTCGCTCTCCTCCGTCAACAAAAGCAACGATAGAAGGTGTAGTTCTTCTTCCTTCTGAATTTTCGATAACAACTGGCTCATTTCCTTCCATTACTGAAACGCATGAGTTGGTTGTTCCTAAATCTATTCCTATTATTTTTCCCATAACTATATTTATTAATTCTAATTTTTAATTTCTGTTTTGGGAAAGTCAATCTTTGTGCCACTGCATTTCAAAGTTGAAAATCTGACATTATTGGCAGAAACAAGGTGAAAAAGGAGTTGCAAGGTGACTTTTTGACCGTCAAAATGGCAGAGTCAGTTAGCAATTACTAATTAATCAATCCATTGCTTGATTCGAGTTCTCACTCATCTCTATCAATTGCTCGTATTCTTCTGCAGATAAATCAGAATGATAGTAACCAATCGGGTTTACCTTCTCTCCATTAACAACAACCTCGTAATGTAAATGAGGTCCTGTTGATTTACCGGTAGACCCCACTAATCCAATTAATTCTCCACGAGAAATCTTCTGTCCTTTTCTTACTTTAAAGTCTTTTAGATGGGCGTATCTAGTTTTGTACCCGTATCCATGATTAATGATGATACTTTTACCATATCCCCATCGCTTTTTTTCTATTTCTTCGACGACACCATCTGCTGTTGCGTAAACCTCTGTCCCTCTTTCTGCTGTAAAATCCATTCCAGTATGCATCCTTCTCGTTCGATAGATTGGGTCAATTCTCCAACCATAGCCACCAATTCTTTTAGTCAAATCTTTATTTCGAATGGGTTGTATCGATGGTATACATCCTAGAATCTTTTCTTTCTCTTTGGCTAGCTCCACTAATTCAGTAAAAGAAAGACTTTGTGCGTGCATCCTTTTTTCTAATTGATCAATTTTCACAGAAGTAGATTTCAGTAATTCTGCATTCGATAATCCATCAAGGTATGCGTATTTATCTGAACCACCTGTACCTAATTGTCTTAATTCCTCTGGAAACTCCTTTGCATACAGTGCAGATCGATACAGTTCTTCATCTCGCGCTTGAATAACATCTAAAACCTTATTGGTGAATTGAATATCTTCTTGAATTCTTTGCAATTCTTTTGTGTTTGCTTTCAATTCTAGAGCAAGCAACTTCTCTTTGGGAGAATCAATACGACGTGTAAAAACAATTGCCAACACCAAACCTAATATGATACTTGGAGCACTCCACAACAAGACACGTAGCACCTTTTTTCCAAAAGAAATCTTAACTTCCTCGTAAGAAAGTGTCTTTGAATTGTATTTATACTTTGTGTTTGGCACAGTACAAAGATATTAAAAAGATTCTGAGTAATTTGAACGTGCAAATTATCTGCATTATTCTGTTTGCTACTAACTAGACTATTCTTATTAGATTTACAAAAAAAAATACAATGAAAGATTTTCTAAACAAAGAATTTTACAGTAATACAATTAGCGAATGGTTGATTTCATTTGGGATAATACTAGGAGCAATTATCATTGCGAAAATACTCTACTGGTTTATTGGAAAATTTGTCAAAAAAATAGCCCTTAAAACAAAAACAAGCTTGGATGATATTTTAGTTGACCAATTGGAAGAACCGATTGTTTATGGAATTGGATTAATTGGTTTTTACTGGGGCGTTCATCGTTTAGAATTTGGATCTTCTGGTGATGTTTTCTTTGATCATTTATTTATCGTTCTCTTGGCAATTATTATTACCTGGCTATTTGCACGAGTAGTTGACTCACTGATTGAAGAATACATTGTGCCAATTGTTTCCAAATCAGATAGTGACCTCGACGATCAATTACTTCCAGTGATTCGTAAAACCTTAAAGACAGGAATTTGGATTTTAGGTATCGTAATTGGAATGAACAATGCAGGTTTTGATGTTGCCGCATTAATAGCAGGTTTAGGAATTGGAGGGATTGCCCTTGCATTTGCTGCGCAAGATACCATCAAAAACATCTTTGGAGGCATCATGGTATTCTTAGACAAACCTTTCAAAATGAAGGATAGAATTAAAATCAATGGTTGGGACGGAGAAGTCGAAGAAATTGGTGTTAGAAGCACTCGTTTAAGAACGCTAGAAGGTCGATTAGTAACTATCCCAAATGGTCAATTTTCTGACCATGCCATTGAGAATGTTACCCTTGAACCAAGTCGTAAAGTAAAAATAAGTCTAGGGTTGACTTACGAAACAACTCCTGATCAAATGGAGCGAGCAATGGAGTTACTGAAAGAAATTGCAATCAGCAATCCAAACGTTGAGGACAAAGACATTTTTATATCATTCAATTCTTGGGGAGACTTTTCTATGGGGATTCTATTCATTTACTTTATGAAAAAAGACGAAGACATTTTCACAACTCAGTCAGAAATGAATATGGAGATTTTAAAACGCTTTAATGGAGAAGGATTAGAATTTGCGTATCCTACGAGTGTGGTTTATCGGAAGTGAGGAGTTAAGAAGGAAATAATCGAATTAAAAATTAAGAATTAAGAATTAAGAATTAAATTTGTTCTCAATTAAAATAACAGTACAGAATGACAGTTTCTGAAATTAGACAAGCATTTTTCGATTACTTTGAATCAAAAGGACATAAGATTGTTTCGAGCGCACCAATGGTGGTAAAAAACGACCCTACTTTGATGTTTATCAATGCGGGAATGAACCAATTCAAGGATTACTTCTTGGGGAATTCTATTCCGAAAGATAGACGTGTTGCCAATTCTCAAAAATGCTTGCGTGTTTCAGGAAAACACAATGATTTAGAAGAGGTTGGGGTTGACACTTATCATCACACAATGTTTGAAATGCTCGGGAACTGGTCTTTCGGAGATTATTTTAAAGAAGAAGCAATCGAATGGGCGTGGGATTTACTAACCAACGTTTACGAAATTCCAAAAGACCGTTTGTATGTTACCGTTTTTGAAGGTGATGAGAAAGATGGCGTTCCTCAAGATGATGAAAGCATTGCTATTTGGAAAAAATACATTGCAGAAGATAGAATTATTCCTGCTTCTAAAAAAGATAACTTTTGGGAGATGGGAGAAATTGGTCCATGTGGTCCTTGCTCTGAAATTCACGTAGATTTGCGCTCAGGTGAAGACAGAGCAAAAGTAGATGGTAAAACTTTGGTCAATGAAGATCATCCGCATGTCATTGAAATTTGGAACAACGTTTTCATGCAATTCAATCGTAAAGCAGACAGAAGTTTAGAACCTCTTCCAGAAACACA
>DQTF01000189.1 GCA_015662935.1 Crocinitomicaceae bacterium
CAATTTCGTCAGCACCTTATGGGTCTGCATTAATCCTTCTAATTTCTTACGGTTATATTAAGATGCTAGGAGCTGAAGGCTTGAGAGAATCCACTGAGATGGCAATTATGAATGCTAATTACATTGCTGCTTCATTGAAGAATGATTACGACATCTTATATTCTGGTAAAAATGGAACCGTAGCGCACGAAATGATTTTAGATTGTCGTGAATTTAAGAAAACAGCAGGTGTAGAAGTTGCTGATATCGCAAAACGATTAATTGACTATGGATTCCATGCACCAACGGTTTCGTTTCCTGTTGCTGGAACATTGATGGTTGAACCAACAGAAAGTGAAGACAAAGAAGAAATTGACAGGTTTATTGAGGCAATGATTTCTATTCGAAAAGAAATTAAAGCAATTGAAGATGGAAATGCTGATACAGAAAACAACTTATTAAAAAATGCACCTCACACTGCAAATTGCATTATCAACGAAGAATGGAAGTATCCTTATTCTGCAAAAGAAGCTGCATATCCTGTTTCTTACTTGCAAGATTGGAAATATTGGGTTCCTGTAAGAAGAATTGATGATGCTTACGGAGATAGAAACTTAATTTGTACTTGCCCAAGTGTAGAAAGCTATATGGTAGAGGCGTAAATTTGTTTCTATAATGAACCAATTATGAATTGAATTGTAGTCAATGATATGAAATATTATTGGCTACTTTTTTTTGTTGTTTCATTTTCTTATTGTGACTCTCAAACGGATAGTGTTTTACAAGAAATACCATTAATTTACTCTGAATTCAGAAAACCAAATAAACCTCAGGTTTACTATTTCCCATTTTACAATGATGTTCAAATAATAGAAATCGACTACTATAACTATAACCTTGCATTAGGCTCTTGGGAGGATGTGGTACATCCAAGAGGGGGGTCATCCTTTGATGATGCGCTAAGAATGGGTTCTTCCAATGGCTATATTCTAAGAAATTCAAACGGTGAAATCCTTACGGAGTATAATTTAAACCCTAAAATAAAGCTAAAATTATCTCCTATTCATAAAACAACAACAATTACCCATGCAGAAAGATTTGAACAGTTTGAAATGGTTGCTTCTAGTCATTTTGCTACTCCAAAATTTAAAAAAAAGCTGGAACTATTTGGTCCAAATTATATAGTTGGAGTTATAAATCATGCAGTTGCAAAAGGAAGAATTGGAATCATCGATACCTTGGGCATTCTAAAAATTGACACAATTTACACTCATGTTAAATACATATCCCCCTATTATATTGCTACATCATCAATGAATGACATCACTATATTTAATAATTCATTTGATACAATCGTGTCAAATATAAAAGGATATGAAGTCTTAAAAAATAATCAGCTCTTAGTTCTTAAAGAAAAGTGGGGCTGTATTAACGTAGAAGGAGGGTTAGTTTTACCTTTTATTTATGATTATTATCACGCTACGAAAAAAGAGCAAATTGATTTATTTATTGGGAACAAAGTTAAATTTCGTTTGAAACAATAAGTAATATTTGTATCTTGAAAAAAAGAACTCAAATTATGATCGTTACAAACACAGAAAACATCCCCAACAAACAAGTTGCAGAAATTTTAGGCATCGCACGAGGCAGTACTGTTCGTGCAAGAAACATAGGTCGCGACTTTTTTGCTGGCTTAAAGAACATCGTTGGTGGAGAAATAAGTGAGTACACTAAATTACAAGCTCAATCTAGAGAAGAAGCTTTGCAAAGAATGAAGAAAGATGCAGAACGACTTGGCGCAGATGCAATTGTAAATGTTCGGTTTTCTACAAGTACTATTATTCAAGGGGCTTCTGAAATTTTAGCTTATGGAACAGCCGTAAAATTAAACGGATGATTCTAGATATTAATAACCCTGTCCCTTTCTTGGTTTTCAATTTTTTTATTTGGGTATCATTAATAGGACTTATCGTTTACTTTATTGTTAAGCGAGTAAGAGATAAGAAAAAAGAGAATTTTGAAGATAGAGATAATTAATGCTATCTAGTTGTCTGTCCTACGCTCTTTCTTCACGGTCGTTTTAAATGAAAAAATTGCATTAGTATTTTATAAGGCTGGAAGGTTAAACCACAGATTCACGGATAATAAGTGAATTATCTATGGTGTAAAAGATAGAACAAAAAAAGAGTAACCTCTTCAGGTTACTCTTTCTTAAATATAATTTGTTAGACGACTATTTGTCCATTTTAAGCAATTCTTTAATTACTTCATCCGTAATATCAGTTCCACCTGCGAAATATAAAGTTACCGACTCATCGATTACGTAATTGATTTTCTTTCGTTCAGAAACTACTTTCACTGCCTTCTGAACCATATCTAAAATAGGAGTGTTTAATTCGTTAGAATAAACTTGCATTTCTTGTTGAAACGATTGTTCTCTATCTTGCAAACCTTGTTGCTTCTTCATCAATTTTTCTTCTTCAATTTTTTGAATTACTGGAGACATTCCTGAAAGAGCTGCTTGGTATTTAGCAACACCTTGTTGAAAATCTTGTTCCATCTCCTTCAATTCTTTCATTCCTGCAGCTTCAAACTCTTGTAGTTTTACTATGGCTGCTTTCCTAGACGGAAGTGTGTCTAAAAGGACTTGTGAATTCACATGAGCTACGCTCGATTGTGCAGATAATGTACCTGCGCTTACTACTACTAAAATTGCTAAAATTAACTTTTTCATTTTCTATTTTTTGTTTGTTCTTAATTTAACGAACAGTGATTCCCATTTCTTTTAGAACACTGCTACTGATATCGTATTTGCTGTCTGCATATACCAAGTTGCTCTGGTTGGCTTTATCAAATACAAAGCTATAATTACGTTTTGAAGCTACTTTTTGCATGGCATCGTACACGTCGTCTTGAATAGGTTTGATTAACTCTTGTCGTTTAGAGAAATAATCACCTTTCACTCCGAAGCGCATCTTTTGCATTTGCATTGCTTCTAATTCCAATTTTTCAATTTCTTCTTTTCGCTTCTTCTTTTCCTCTTTTGGTAAAAGAACTTCTTCTCTAGCAAAATTTTCTTTCTTTTTAGATAGAACCTCGTATCTTTTATCAATTTCCTTGGTCCAGCGGTCTGCTAATTTATCTAATTTTTCTTTTGCTGCTTCATATGCTGGTACATTCTTCAAAATATAATCAGAATCGATGTATGCATACTTCTGTGCATTGACAAACCCTGTGCCAAAAACAATTAATAGGGATAAAACAAGTGCTTTCATATTATTTCTTTTGCTTGCTGAACGGCGAATTTACTACTTTATTATTATTTCGTTCGATTAAAGTTCTCCAAGGTTCATACCAATTGTGAAATTCACTTTAGGATAGAACCCTTTCTCATCTATACTTTGATCAGATGCTCCGCCAAATCCACCAGACCAAGGATCTAATTTATCGAATCCGAAACCGTAATCTAAACCAAGCATTCCGAACATTGGC
>DQTF01000083.1 GCA_015662935.1 Crocinitomicaceae bacterium
GGAAAAGGAACTTCATTACTTTTTGATATAGAAGGACGGTATTCTTTAAAACTAAACTATTGCCCTACTTGTACTGGATTGTTTGACTCCAAAGGAACTTGTATCGTTCCTCGAATTTATTCTTCATGTGGTGTAAATGAACCTTTACGAAAAATAGAGGTTGGTTACGCAACAAAAATTGGACTCACAAAAGACTATAAGCTAAGTTCTTTGACCAAACTTCGAAGAATTAAAACGGTAACTCCGTGCTTGGTTTCTGTTTTTAACTACGATGCAACTTCAACCTTAAAAGAAGAAATAACAATCGCTTTGCAAGATTTAGAGAAAGACATTGATGAAGAAATATCCGCAGTTGATTTACGACCCGAAATGGAAGAAACATGGAACATTCTATCCGAACCAACGGATTTAGAAGGTTACGGTTATTTGAACATTAATCCAAGATCTGTTTCAATTAGCAAAATTCGATTTAAAGGAGATACAGCTTATTTCAATACAATAATAGAAGCTACCCCAACAATACTTTCTTCTAAATCATTGAATGCTCCTTCCCTACTTCCTAATTTATCCACTTACCAAAAAAGAGATGGATTTGATATCACAATGGACATATTCACGACCTATGACTCTTTGAGTTCTATCATTTCTAAAAACATTCAAGGTACAAGCACAGAAGTAAAAGGTAAAACAATCATTTTTGAAGAAGTTGAAGTTCATGGGGCTGCCAATAATGCCATTCATTTAAAAGTGAAATTCTCTGGCGACAAAAGAGGCATCCTCTATTTTACTGGAACACCCACTTTTAATTCTGCCACTCAAGAAATTGCTTTTCCAGATATGGTTTTTGATTTAAAAACGAAAGATGCACTATTGAAATCAGCTAAATGGATGTTCAATGACAAGATAACGAAAATGGTTCGAGAAGCTTCTGCAATGGATTTAAAACCTTACCTAGATTCTCTAAAAACAAGCATCAATGAGAATTTGAATACCGAGCTTTCAAAAGGTGTATTCATGTCGGGAAAGGTGATTGATTTATCTATTGACTACATTCATCCAATGGAAAATCAATTATTCTTGCGAGTAAAAAGCGCTGGAAAGCTAGAAATCAGTATGTAATTATCGATTGACCATGTGACTGGCAACTTGAGGAAAGCAATTATACAAAGCATCACCTAATCCATCTTCAAAATCCATAGAATCGATTGCTACACGCATGCATCGTAACCATTCATCTTTTGCTTCTTCAGTAATTGCATGAGGTAAATGCCGCAACTTCATTTTTGGATGCCCATATTCTTGAGAATACAATTGTGGTCCACCTAAAAACTGTGAAAGAAACATAAACTGCTTTTCCTTAATAACCGGGAGTTGATCTTCTGCGAAAAGATGTGATATAGTAGAATCAAAGAAAACTTTTGCATAAAAGCGATCTAATAATTCTTTTAATCTTTCTGGGGTAATTCTTTTGTATAAGGTATCCATTTGAACGGTAATTAGTTAATCTGTTAAACTCAGTATTATTTTGTATCTTTGCATTGTTAGCAAATGACAAAGTTACTTATTTTCCTCACTCTCTCCTTTTATTCTTTTGGAATAATTGCGCAAAAATCCAAGAACGTTTCTTCTAACGGAATAAATTCTTGCGTAGGTGCTGTGAGTATATTTGAGAATGGTCAATTTGACTTACAGTTTACAGGTAAGTACTCAAAAGATATTCTTAAAAATTACCCTTCTTTAACTGCAATTGAAAAAGAGAATCAAATCTGGGTGTCATATATAGCTACCTCATCTGGAGATTTAATCATCGATGCAAACAAGGAAACTGGCTTTATGCAAATGATTATTTTCAAAGAGATAAAAACTGAAGTTTGTACTGAAATTAGTGCTGGAACATCAGAAATCGAACGTTTTATCGTCAAAAAAGAAAATAATAAGATAGGATTAAACTTTAAAACAGGAAACGGCTTTCTCTACCCAATGCATTTACAAGAGGGAGAAAAAATTGTTATTTTGTTTGCAACAGAAAAAAAACTACAAGACCACCTTATATTGAATTGGAACTTTGTGTCTGAACAGAAAATGATTTCAGAAACAAAAATTATTGACAAACGATTTGATGATTTTGCACCTACATTTCAAGTTTTGGTAAGAGATGCAAGTTCTAAAGAACCTTTGGTTGCAACTATTGCAATTCAAGATTCAAAAACGGTAGATGGTATCTATACTGCTTCAGATATCTTTCTAAATATGGAAAGAAAATACACCATTAAAATAACGTGTGACATTGAAGGTTATTTTTTCAAAGATACGCTTGTTAAAATCACTCCGTTTGACGACCAAGAAGTATTGTTTAACTTGGACAGAATTTCTAAAGGGAAAAGTATAAAAATTGAAGACATTGAGTTTAAGGCTGGATCAAGTTTAATAACTGACGCTTCTATTCCTAAATTAAAAAGGTTAAAAGATTTTCTGTTACTCAACGCTGACATCAATATTGAAATTCAAGGACACGTTTTTGCTTTAGGTGATAATTCTGTATTGGGCCAAAAAATATCAGAAGCTAGAGCTAAAAGAGTGCGCAAATACCTCATTGAGAATGGGATTGATAAACACCGTTTAGAAGCAAAAGGATATGGTAATACAATGCCCGTTTTTGAAGAGCCTAAATTTTCTTACGAAGAACAGGCGAATAGACGGGTGGAGATATTGGTGCTTTAAGTTGAAATTAAAGCAGAAAAAAAAGCCTTTCAAATTGAAAGGCTTTTACGTTATATCTTATACAATGACTAGATCGTCATAATGTCTTTTTCTTTTGCATCTAATATATCCTCTACTTTTTTAGAGAACGAATTTGTTAAATTTTGAATTTCAGCTTCTCCATCCTTCATCATATCTTCAGAAAGGCCATCATCTTTTAACGATTTCAACATATCCAATGCATCTTTTCGATTGTTTCTAAAACCAACCTTTGTGTTTTCCATTTCTCTTTTCGCTTGTTTCACCAAGTCATGTCTTCTTTCTTCTGTTAATGGTGGTACAGAAATCAATAAACTTTCTCCATTGCTTTGTGGAGCAAATCCTAGATTAGCATTGATAATTCCCTTCATGATTTCATCCAGCATTGTTTTCTCCCAAGGTTGAACAGTAATCGTTCTTGCATCCATCGTATTCACGTTTGCAACTTGCTGTAAAGGAGTTGGACTACCGTAATAATCAATCATAACAGTTTGCAGCATCGCAGGAGATGCTTTACCAGCACGTATTTTTGAAAGCTCAATTTCGTAGTGAGAAACAGTGCTTGCGTTTGAGCTTTTCAACTCGTCGTATATCATATTTAATTCTTCAGTCATCTTGTAATTTTAATTTTAATTACGAACAATTGTGCCAACTTGCTCGCCTTTCAATACTTTTAATAGGTTTCCTGGCGTATCCATATCGAAAACAATGATAGGTAAATTATTCTCTTTACATAACGTGAACGCCGTCATATCCATAATATTTAACCCTTTAGAATATACATCATCAAAACTAATCATGTCATACTTCGTTGCATTTGGATCTTTTTCAGGATCTGCAGAATAGATGCCATCCACTCTTGTTCCTTTCAAAATAACATCTGCATTGATTTCAATTGCTCTTAATGATGCTGCTGAATCTGTTGTGAAATAAGGGTTTCCCGTCCCTGCACCAAAAACAACCACTCTACCTTTCTCCAAATGACGCACTGCTCTTCTTCTAATAAAGGGTTCTGCAATTGCTTTCATTTCGATAGCAGATTGTAAACGAGAATGAACACCTTCGGACTCCAGTGCTGATTGTAGTGCCATGGAATTAATCATTGTCGCTAACATCCCCATGTAATCTCCATGTGTTCTGTCCATCCCTCCTTCTTCTGCCTGAACTCCTCTGAAGATGTTACCTCCACCAATAACAATCGCCACTTCAACTCCGGCTTCATAAATCTCTTTGATTTGCAGTGCGTATGATTTTAGCCTATTGTTATCAATTCCGAAGGCTTTATCTCCCATTAAAGATTCGCCACTTAATTTTAAAAGAATTCTTTTGTATTTCATGTTGAAATTTTCAGTTGAGCAAATATAATGAATTAATAGAAGTGGATACCTGTCAAGATTAAAAATGAAAGATTAAAAATGAAAAAAGGAAGCTGACGAAAGTCACAAGAACTTTGTATGGAAGAACAATATTAATTCACTAATAAAATCACTTCTTGTGATTTAGATGACAAAAAAAGCCGTTCACTTTCGCAAACGGCTTATAATATAATTTGAAATGTTAATTAAGACAATGCAACTCTTTTAAAGTCAACAATTGTTAATCCTGCTTCTGCAGCAGTTAACATTTGTTCAACTGTTTGCTTATTATCTCTAACATTAGCTTGGCTCAACAAAGTGTTTTCTTTAAAGAACTTGTTCAAACGCCCTTGAGCAATTTTTTCAGCCATTTCAGCAGGTTTCC
>DQTF01000162.1 GCA_015662935.1 Crocinitomicaceae bacterium
ATGAAGAACACCTTATATTTAGCGACAACAGGGTACTATCCGTTTGGTAAAATAGAAGTTGGTGATGTATTTTCATTATTTAGCTTTAATCCTGTAGAAACTTTTCGTTTGGGACTTGCTCTCAGAACTTCTAATAATTTTAGCAAGCGATTGGAGTTAGGAGGGAAAATCGCCTATGGTTTTGGAGATGAACGGTTCAAATACGCAGGTTTAATTCGATATAATATAACACCGAAAAAAAGAGGGATGCTTTCAGCGTATTATAAATATGACCTTGAACAAATTGGGCAATCACCAACCGCAGCCGCAGTAGGATCTACTTTTGGAGCAATTTTTAGAACCGGCCCTTTAGATAAGCTTACTTTTGTAGAGAAAATTGGAGTTAACCTAGAAAAAGACATTCGAAAAGACATCATTCTATACGGAGGTTTTGAATGGAAAGAATACACGTCTGCAGGAATCGCCAACTACCTTCGTCCAAATTTATTAACAGGAATAGATGATACAATTACCCGAATTCAAACAACAGAAGTTACTGCCAGGTTTCGTTGGGCAAAAGATGAAGAATTTTTGGCTGGAAATTTCGACAGAACGTCACTTAAAACTAAATATCCTGTTTTTTCTATTCAAGGAATTTTTGGAATAAAAGACCTATTTGGTGCAGATTACAATTATCAAAAGATAGACCTGTTTATCGAACAAAAAGTAAGGATAGGTGTTCTTGGAAGGTTGATTTACAGCATCAATGCCGGAAAAATATTTGGGACATCTGCCTACCCTTTCTTAAAAGTACATGAAGGAAATCAATCATACTGGCTGATGTCTAATGCTTTTAACAAAATGAATTTCTTTGAATTCATTTCTGACCAATACATTTCAGGACTCTTCGAGAATCATTGGGATGGTTTTTTCTTTGATAGAATCCCACTAATAAAAAAAGCAAAACTTCGTTTAGTCACTACAGGTAGAATGCTTTTTGGAGCACGTTCTGCAATTAACGATCAACTCTTACGAATTCCAACTTTCACGAAATCGTTTAATAACATACCTTATACAGAAGTTGCAATGGGAATAGAAAACATTTTCAAACTAGGTCGAGTTGATGTTTTTTGGAGATTGACTCATTTACCTCCAGGCGTTAAAGTTTCAGATATTTCTGCTTTTGGAGTAAGAGCAAAATACGTTATCAATTTCTAATCGAGAAGAAATGAAGTTATATACAAAAGAAATTAAAAAAGCTTACAAAGGTAGACAAGTAGTAAAAGGGATTTCTGTCGAAGTTAGTCAAGGAGAAATTGTTGGTCTTTTAGGGCCAAATGGAGCTGGCAAAACAACCTCTTTCTACATGATTGTTGGGCTTGTAAAACCGGATGAAGGAAAAGTATTCTTAGATGAGAAAGAAATCACTACCCTTCCGATGTATAAACGTTCTCAAATGGGAATAGGATATCTTCCACAAGAGGTGAGTGTATTTCGAAAACTAAGCGTGGAAGACAACATCATGGCAATTTTAGAAATGACAGACCTTTCTAAAGAAGAACGTAAACAAAGATTAGAACAACTAATCAGTGAGTTTAGTTTAGGTCATGTTAGAAAAAATCTAGGAAACAAATTATCTGGTGGTGAAAAAAGAAGAACTGAAATTGCAAGAGCCTTGGCAACAAACCCTAAGTTCGTTTTATTAGATGAACCATTCGCAGGGGTTGACCCAATTGCTGTTGAAGACATTCAGACCATTATTTCTGAACTTAAGAAGCGGAACATTGGAATTCTCATCACAGACCACAATGTCCAAGAAACATTATCTATAACTGATAGGGCGTATTTGCTTTTTGAAGGAGCAATACTTCGCTCAGGAACAGCAGAGGAACTAGCAGCTGATGAGGAGGTTAGAAAAGTCTATTTAGGCAAGAATTTTGAATTAAGGAAGAAATAATTTTCTTTTCCGGATTAAAAGCAATATTTTTACTCAATATAACTACAAATTGAAAATTGATTATGTTAACTAAAAAATCTATACTCCTGAGTCTCGTTGCAATTACATTCTTACTTGTAGCTAATTCGTGTAAAAAATGTACCGTTGCTGATAACAATGAAGTAACTGGTATTATTGTGAAAGATGCTATTATCTACCCGAAGGTAGGATATATAAGTACAGACACAGGAATTAAACATTTTACAGGAGTTGGAATCCATGCGAATTCATTTGAGGTTAGCTTTGACGGAGGACACACTAGAGTGCCTGTAAACTGGGGAGCTTACGATATTCTTGCGAACCCAATGACAATTAAATGTAAAGCATCTATTCTTAACGATGTAAAAGTAGATGCTATTAATAGCATTGTTACTTACACATCAACGGCTACAACTTGTAAATCATGTGAGCAAGATCGTCGAATTGAAAACTTCGTATTGGTACCAACAATTTCAAGCGGTTCAACAGTTTGGTTTGACCCTATCATTACAGAGAATTAATCTTTACTCATAAAATAGTAAAAATCTGTCAAACAATTTTAACAGATTTTTTTATGCACATAAAAAAGGTCATCTTTCGATGACCTTGCATTACATTTTGTAATAATGTTATAATGCTGCTAAATCAGAGTTTTCAACTTGATCAACACTTCCGTATGCGTCGCAGTGACCTCCTTTAGAAGACCCACATGAAGCTAATACTACTGATAACATCAATCCCATTAATGTCAAGGCCAAAAATTTCTTCATACTAATAAATTTAAAAAGTTCTAGTTTGTTGTACTAATAACGACAAATCTACAATAAATTACATACTTATTAAAAATAAATTATTAACAATTGCACTCTAATAGTATGAAATAAACTACTTTAACCTTCGTTAATGATAGTTATTACTAGGATACTCACCATATTGATAATATTAATAAGCCTGCAAACTTTAGGGCAAAAAAGATATTACGTAGATTATGTTTCAGAAAAATTACACCTTTTCATTAAACATCCAAAATCGAACTTTAAAGATAGTATTGCTGCTTTCTCTTATTTAAAAGACTTGCAAAACTCAGCGATTGCTAAAGGTTACTTATTAGCATCAATTGACTCTACCCGTTCAGTCTCTCAAAAAAGCACCGTATATTTCTACTTGGGAGAAAAACACAAAGCAATAAAACTCACAACATCCAAAGAAAACATTCAATTTCTCAGAAAGCATTCAAAAATATCAGAAAAAATTATTGCACATATTAATTTCACCCCGAATGAATTAGCAAGAACGTTGCGCAGTATTCATTCTGCCTATGTTGAAAATGGTTACCCATTCGTAGTTATAAAATTAGAAGAACATGAATTTAAAGACCATTCTCTTTCTGCAAAACTAACAGTAGATAAAGGTCCGTACATGACTTGGACAAAAATTAACATCAAGGGAGATAGCAGTGTGTCTGTTAAGTACATTTCCAACCTTCTTAACATTAAAAAGGGTGGCGTGTTTGTTGAATCAGAAATTCAAAAAATCAGTACACGTATTTTGCAAGTTCCTTTTCTCAAAGAAATTAAACCTTCCGAAATATTATTCACCAAAGAGGGAGTTGAGCTTTTTCTCTATTTAGAATCCTTACCTATCAGTTCAATAAATGGAATTGTCGGCTTTCAACCTGACCCTATTTCAGGTAAAATAAGTTTTACAGGAGAATTAAACCTCAAATTACTCAATGTTCTAAAGAGAGGTGAATTACTCGATATCAAATGGCAGTCGATTCGAGCACAAACACAATCATTGGATGCTCAACTTAATTATCCCTTCTTGTTTAATACATCATTTGGAATTGACGGATCGTTTAATATGTATAAACGTGACACTTCGTTCTTAGAGCTTAACTCATCCATTGGAGTAGAATACTACCTAAATACTGGGAGTAAATTAAAAGTATTCTATCAAAACATCACTTCAAATGTTCTTTCTGGCGGACTCAACAACCCAACCTACTCGAAACTAGGAAATACAAAATCAAATAATTATGGCTTATCATTCTCAACAAAAAGAGTAGATTACATTCCTAATCCATCCAAAGGTTTCAACTTACTTTTTACTGGATCAGTAGGAACTAGGAAGTTACAAATTAACGATACGACACAAATAATCAAATCACTCACGTACAGAGGACAATCTAACATCGAATTTTTCCTTCCTATCACAAGGCGACATGTTGTTCGGCTATCCAATCGGACTGAGTTTTATTCTGCGCCGACTGTTTTTCAGAATGAATTATATCGATTTGGCGGCTTAATCGATCAAAGAGGATTTAACGAAGATGAGCTTCTTTCTACGACTAAAAGCACCTCAACACTAGAATACCGATTTCTTTTGGATAGAAACTCTCATGTATTTGCATTCTTCGATCAAACATGGTATGAAAATAATTCAATTAATTATTACAACGATAGTCCTTTTGGTTTTGGTGTCGGATTCTCATTCAGTACTAATTTCGGGGTGTTCTCCATTTCCTATGCATTAGGAAAACAGCTTTCCAATCCAATTCAATTTAGCAACAGTAAAGTCCATTTCGGATATATTGTTTACTTTTAATATATGTTAGAAATTACACTTATAATTCTGGTAATTATTGCCGTTGGTGCAGCCGTCTATTTTTTTGTTCAGCTAAAAGGAGAACGAGAAAAAATTACAGATCTTAAAAGTGCTACTCATTCTTTGGAAGATAAAGTGGATGAATTTAAAACGCGAAGTATTCGTCTTCTTGCAGAGAAAGAAGGACTGGAAAAATCAATTGAATCAGAAAGAGAAATTGCCAGTTCAAAGCAGAAAGAACTAAGAGAGCAATTAGAATTAATTGGAAAAGATATTGTTTCTCAAGGTTCAAAAGCATTAAAAGTGGAGAATGAGCAACGGCTAGATGCCATCTTGTCTCCTCTGAAAGAAAAGTTAGAAAAATTTGAAAGAAAAATCAATGAGAACAATGCGCAAGACATCAAGCAGTTTGCCAATATGGAAACATTGATTAAAACATTGTCTGAGCAACATTCTAAGGTGCAAGACACTGCACAGAATCTGGTCAACGCATTGCGTGGTGAACAAAAAACACAAGGAGATTGGGGAGAATTGGCTCTGGAAAGAATCCTTGAATTTTCTGGACTAGAAAAAGGTCG
>DQTF01000101.1 GCA_015662935.1 Crocinitomicaceae bacterium
AAAAAAAACGCCTTGATTTCTCAAGGCGTTTTTTTTATCTAATGTATCTAATGCTTTTTGAATTTTAATTCAATGTAAAGTTAATTGGTAATCTACAACGTGTTCTTGCTTTTCTCCCTTTAGCTTCACCTGCGTTCCATTTAGGCATTTTACGCAATAATCTTTTTGCTTCTCTGTCTAAATCTGAACTCACACCTCTTTCTACAGCGATGTTAGAAATTTTCCCATCAGGCTCAACAACAAACGAAAGGTAAACTCTTCCTTGCTCGTTCATCTCAATAGCCGTTTGAGGATAGTTTACATTATCAGCAATCCACTTTTGCATGGCAGCTGCTCCTCCTGGGAAACCTGCTTCAACATCTGGAAAATCAATAACTTCTTCTTCTACAACAACTTCTTCAACAGGAGCAACAGCAACTGGTGGAGGCGTTTGAACGACAGGAGCTGGTTCTTCTTCTGTATTTTCTTCCTCTACAATGTCCTCTGTAATTTCTGGTGGTGCCTCAACTGCTGGTGGAGGTGGTGGTGGTGGTGGTGTATCTTGATCTTCAGGTTGCTCAATGAATTGAATATCAGCGATATTCTCTCCGTTTCCAGCATTCAAATTGTTCTCTTCAACTGTTGTATAAGAGAATGATGCAAGTACAATACTTCCAATGAACAGCAATCCCATCAAGGTGATTGGAGTTCTTAATTTTTCTATGTTAGCGTTCTCGCTTTTCTTTAATTCCATAATTATTGAATTAGAATGTAAATATATAAAATTATACTAACAAATCACGTACCACAAAATCAATAGCTAGATCTGTATAATAAACGAAAGGTGATTAATCCTGTCAAAGCACCAAAAACCCCTAAAATCAAGCTCCAATAGTTAAAGAGCCCTGTGTTCCCAAATGTAAAAAGTAAAACCTGTGTAAAGATACAAATACCAAAAGCAACTCCCATAACAATTGAAAACGCTTTCTTTTTAAGATGGTTGTATTTGAATTGTTTTTTAAGAACTCCTATCCAAATATGAGTAAATCCCCAAAATAAAAAGAAGTAAATGACTGCTCTAGATGGAACCAGGTTGAAATATATAGGCGCATCGTTTTTAATGGGAGTTAGAAAAAGTAAAACCATTGCTAACAACCAAACAATACCTAAAATGGATATACGTAAACTCAATTGAAAAAGATTACCCGATTAATTCTGCGTAAGCAGCTGAATCCAATAATCCATCAATTTCGCTAACATCAGAAAGTTTAATTTTTATCATCCAGCCTTTTCCATAAGCATCAGAGTTAACCGTTTCTGGTTCTGATTCTAACTCTTCATTAAATTCGATGATTTCACCACTCAAAGGCATGAATAAATCAGAAACAGTTTTAACAGCCTCAACAGAACCAAATACTTCTTCAATAGCAAAGCTTTCTCCTTCCGTTTCAATTTCAACGTAAACAATGTCACCCAATTCTCCTTGCGCAAAATCAGTAATACCAACTGTTGCTACATCTCCATCAATGCTAATCCACTCATGATCTTTTGTGTATTTTAAATTCTCTGGAATATTCATATTCTATTTTTTATAGTTCGTTTTAACAAAAGTAAAATTTTTCTCATTCTTTGAAAGCACTTGTGTGGTTTAATCGTAAGAATTACTAAACTTTTTAGTTAAATTTGTTCAACATGATAAATCAAGATCAACTTAAAGACACTCGGGATCGAATCGATGCTATTGGAATTTACCTGAAAATTGAAGAAAAAAGAAGGCAATTACAAGAGGAGGAGCTAAAGACTCAAGACCCTGAGTTTTGGAATGATTCTAAGAAAGCAGAGCTGCAAATGAAGTCTATCCGAACCTTAAAGTTTTGGATTGATGCCTATGAGAAGTTAGATAATGCTCATGCAGATGTTGAGGTTTTGTATGAATTTGCCAAAGAAGGAGAGGGGGATGAAGAGGATGTGGATCAACAGTTTTTTCAACTGAAAGATCAGGTTGAAGAATTAGAACTGAAAAACATGCTTTCCGGAAAAGAGGATGTTTTAAGTGCAGTTCTCCAAATTACATCAGGTGCAGGAGGTACTGAAAGTTGTGATTGGGCATCTATGTTGATGAGAATGTACACGATGTGGGGGCAGAAAAATGGATATAAAATTAAAGAACTCAATTATCAGGCAGGCGATGTTGCTGGAATCAAAACAGTGACCATCGAATTTTCTGGTGATTTTGCCTTTGGTTATTTGAAAGGGGAGAATGGAGTGCATCGCTTGGTGAGAATTTCGCCGTTTGATTCTAATGCAAAGCGACATACTTCTTTTGCGTCTGTTTATGTTTATCCTTTGGTGGATGATACGATAGAAATCAATGTAAATCCAGCAGATATCTCTTGGGAAACTTTTCGTTCTGGTGGCGCTGGTGGACAAAATGTAAACAAAGTTGAGACAGCAGTTCGGTTACGACATGCCCCAACAGGAATTGTCATCGAGAACTCAGAATCTCGTTCTCAACTTGGGAATAAGGAGAAAGCAATGCAATTATTAAAGTCACAACTGTATGAATTGGAATACCGTGCAAGAATGGAAGCTCGTGATGAAATAGAAGCTAATAAAAAGAAAATAGAATGGGGATCGCAGATCAGAAATTATGTGATGCATCCTTATAAGTTAGTCAAAGACGTAAGAACAGGTTTTGAAACAGGAAATGTTGATGCTGTAATGGATGGTGATTTAAACAATTTCTTGAAGGCGTATTTAATGACTTACGGGAATTAATAGTTAAGAAGGTAAGAAGCTAGTGCGAACTCACCTTCTGATAATAAAAAAACATGAAAGAAAAAATACAAGTATACCATAATCCTAGATGCTCGAAAAGTAGATGTGCAATCGGTTATTTGGAAGAAGAAGGCAAAGACTTTGAAGTTATTGAATACTTAAAAGAAACGCCAACGAAAGAAGAATTAAAATCACTTCTGACTAAGTTAGAGATTTCTGCGGAAGAACTAATTAGAAAAGGAGAGTCAGATTTTAAAGAAAACTTCAAAGGGAAGTCACTAACTGATAATCAGTGGATTGATGCAATGATTCAATTTCCTAAACTAATTGAGCGTCCAATTATTGTCCTTGGAAATAAAGCGGTGATTGCAAGACCGATGGAAAGAATACAAGAACTTTTCGATTGATAATGTAACAAAACAAGATTGTTTACTTATATTTGCGCTCGCTAAAATTAGGGCGAAGAATAATGAAATTAGAAAATATTTACCTCCAACCAAATTCACAACTCTCTGCTCACCTCTCCGAATGGGCTTCAAGAATAGGTGTTCAAGTAAACGATCATGAGTTTCAAATGGGCGATCAAATTGTGGATGGCTTATTGTTAATAAATGAAAATCAAGACATTGACAAAGATATCTATGCGATTCATTCTTATTTTGATGAAAGACATTTACCTACTCAAAAAATTGATATCAACGGAACATTACAGGTTGCGATATCTAATTTTGAGATGTGGTTAAAGAATTTTAAATGTAAAAGTATCTTCATTATTGGCTCCGAGGAATTAATCAAAAACGACAACCTTGACCGCTTTTTAGTTAAAGTTGAGGAAAGATTTTAGTTTATCCTTATCAATCAGACAATTTTCTCAATACTTTTACGTTCTTTGCATGCGCATGTTAAGAATTAGAATCATATTTATCACTCTTTTCGCATTCAATTGTTTGTCTTTTGGGCAATACCACACCAATCTTTCTAAGTCAGAATTAGGTATAATGATTGGAGGTTCTTCATACATTGGTGATCTCAATCAGTTTGCAGCGTATAAAAACATGCACCTTGCGGGTGGTTTAATATATCGCTACAATATCCATTCTCGATTAAGTTTTAGAGCTAATTTCTTGTACGGAGAATTAAGCGCGGATGATGCCAGTTCAGCAATTGATTTATATCGACAAAGAAACTTAAATTTTAAAACAACCATTTATGAGCTGGGGGTCGGGCTTGAGTTTAGCTACTTCCCTTTTCAATTAGGGCATGATAGATACAAAGGAACCATGTATGTTTTGGCAGAATTGGCAGTTTTTAGAATGAATCCTAAGACAGTTGTAAATGGTGCAGAAATAGAATTGAGAAACCTTGGCACTGAAGGACAAGGTACACCGTTAAATAAAAAAGGTTACTATAGTTTAACTCAAATCTCAATTCCAATTGGCGTTGGAGCAAAACTTTCTTTAAGTAAAAGAATTGGTTTAAATCTTGAAATTGGTTTAAGAAAAACATTTACAGATTATATCGATGATGTTGGTTCTGACTCCTATGTGGATCCTGTAGCATTGTCTGTTGTGAGTAGTCCAACTACGGTTGTGTTATCTAATCGTTCAGGAAATCTCTATGGACAAAGAGGAAACGCTTCTAATAAAGATTGGTATTTATTTGCTGGAGCCATGATAACGTTTAGCCTAGGGCAGCCAGGAAAATGTTATTCTCATTAAAGTATTTTTTTTTAGCATTTATCAGCATATGAGATACGATTAAAGTAAACATGCTTTCTAAACAGTTATTCTAGTTATACTTCTTAAAAACAATCGATGCAATGTGCCCTCCAAACCCAAAGGTATTACTCATCGCATAAGTCATTTCTTTTTGCTTTGCTTTTCCCAAAGGGAAGTCATAATTATCTTTAAAATCAGGTTCGATTTCTGTCGTATTAATTGTTGGAGGAACCATTCCTTCTTTCAAAGCAAGAATACTCGCGATCCCTTCAATTGCCCCAGCAGCACCTAAAAGATGTCCTGTCATTGATTTTGTTCCAGAAAGAGAAAGAGATTTCCGTTGATTAAAAACACGGTCAACTGCAATCAACTCACTTTTATCTCCTTGCGGAGTGGAAGTTGCATGCATGTTCACATAGTCAATGTCTTCTGGAGAAAGTCCAGCTTCTCTTAGTGCTTCTACCATTCCTAAAACCGCACCATCACCTTCAGGGTGAGTTCCTGTTAAGTGGTATGCATCTGCTGCTTGTCCGCCGCCAACAATTTCTCCATAAATAGTTGCTCCACGTTTCTTTGCGTGTTCGTATTCTTCAAGAATCAATGCTCCCGCACCTTCTCCCATCACAAAGCCATCTCTGTTAACATCAAACGGTTTTGATGCAGTTTCATGAGTGTCGTTTTGCATGGAAAGTGCTCTAGCAGATGCAAATCCTCCCATTGCTGATTCTGTAATTGCAGCTTCTGAACCACCAGAAATAATCATATCAGCCTTGTCCCATTTTATGTGGTTAAAAGCTTCAATTAATGCCGTATTAGAAGTTGCACATGCAGAAACAGGACAAAAATTAACACCTCTTAAACCGTACTTGATAGAAATAATTCCAGATGCAATATCAACTAATATTCGAGGAATAAAGAATGGCGTGAAACGTGGTGTTCCATCTCCATCACAATATTCTTTCATTTGATCTTGAAAGGTTTGAATACCACCATTTCCAGAGCCCCAAATAACGCCAATTCTGTCTTTATTAAGGTTATCGAAATCGATGTTGCCATTTTTCAAGGCTTCTCCAACTGCGATAAGTGCATATTGCGAAAACAGGTCATACTTGCGAATTTCTTTTACATGAAAATGATCCTTTGGATTGTAGTTTTTCAATTCGCAAGCAAATTTCGAGCGGAACTTATTTGTATCAAACTTTGTGATCATTGCAGCCCCACTGACTCCATTCTTTATGTTTGTCCAATAATCTTCAAGATTATTACCAATCGGTGTCAACGCACCCATTCCAGTTACTACAACTCTTCTCATAGTTTTGTTTAAGAATTCCAAATCGAAGATAAGGAATATATCGATACGTTTCTACAAACTTGCTAATGCAGCATCATAATTTGGCTCATCTACTGTTTCTGAAACTTGTTCTGTGTAGATTATTTTTCCTTCTGTGTCAATGATGACGATACAACGAGAATTTAATCCAGCAAGAGGACCATTTTCTATTTCTAATCCATAATCTTTTCCAAATTGACCTGTATTGAAATCTGAAAGCATTACTACATTATCAATTCCTTCTGCTCCACAAAATCTATTTTGAGCAAAAGGTAAATCTCTAGAAATGCACAATACGGTAGTATTATTTAAACTCGCAGCTTTCTGATTAAAATTTCGGACAGAAGCAGCACAAGTTCCAGTGTCAATACTTGGAAAAATATTCAGTATTAAGTTTCTTCCAGAAAAATCAGCAAGTGTTTTTGTCGATAAGTCTAGGGCTACTAATGTGAAGTCTTTTGCGACTTCACCAACTTTGGGTAGTTCGCCAATAGTATTTATTTTGTTTCCTTTAAGTGTAATTGTTGCCATATTTCCTTTTTTATAAAAATCCTAATTCTAATTGTGCTTCTTCGCTCATCATGTCTTTGTCCCACGGTGGATCAAATACAATATTAACTTTCGCAGACTTTATCTCCGGATGAGCAGCAACTTTGTCCTCAATTTCTTTAGGCATTGATTCTGCAACAGGGCAATTTGGAGAAGTTAATGTCATTTCGATTTCAACATTTGCTTCCTTGTCAATTTTAACTTCGTAGATTAGTCCTAGCTCAAAAACATCGACTGGAATTTCAGGGTCGTAAATTGTTTTAAGAACATTTACTACTTCGTTTTCTAATTCATTCATTGTCATAACTCAAATTGCTTTTAGTGCACTCATTTTTAATCGTTGAACCATACTTGCTAATCCATTTGCTCTCGTTGGAGAAAGGTGCTCTTGCAATCCAATATCTGCGATAAAGTGCAAATTTGCTGTTGCAATAGTTTCGGGAGATTCATTATTCATCACTCGAATCAACAAACCAATGATTCCTTTTGTAATAATAGCGTCAGAATCGGCTGAGAATTGCATTTTTCCATCCTTCACTTCATAATGTAGCCACACTCTCGATTGACATCCTTCAATTAACTTATCTTCTGTTTTATTTTCTTCAGAAATAATAGGCAACTCTTTTCCCAACTCGATGATGTACTCATATTTGTCCATCCAGTCATCAAAAACCTCAAATTCTTCAACGATCTCTATTTGTTTTTCTTCTAATGTCATTTCAATGTTTCTTTTCATGATGTACTCATATTATCCCTGCGCTAACGCTTGGTCTTCAAAAGCTTTCACTTTCTCTTATCCAATCATCAAAGACTTCAAATTCTTGGACTATTTCTATTTGCTTTTCTTCTAAAGTCATTTCAATGTTTTAATTTATGAGTAGTTAACTACTTACATTCTTAATTTTCATATTCTTCAAAAATGTTATTTTTCACTCATCACTCATCACTCATCACTCATCACCCTAACAAGTGTCCACTTCCTATCTCAACATTTCTACACTCCTCTTCAGTGCCTTTATAAAAATTTCAACTTCTTCCATCGTATTGTAAAAAGCAAAAGATGCTCTAATTGTTCCTGGAATCTCAAAGAAATCCATTAACGGTTGTGTGCAATGGTGTCCAGTTCTAACAGCAACTCCTTGTTTGTCAAGTAAAGTTCCAATATCAAATGGATGCAAACCATCAATTACAAATGAAACAACACTTGTTTTATTCTGTGCTGTACCAATTATACGAGCACCCTCAATTTTCACGATTTCCTCTTCTGCAAACTTAGCTAAATGGTGTTCATGTTTAGCAATGGCATCTAAATCCTGTTCTGCAAGGAATTCAAATGCTGTTCCTAGGCAAATCCCACCAGAAATATTGGGTGTTCCTGCCTCAAATTTATGCGGAAGAACATTGTAAGTTGTCTTTTCAAAGGTCACTTTAGCAATCATGTCTCCACCTCCTTGGTATGGAGGAAGTATATCTAACATTTCTTTCTTTCCATACACAACTCCAACACCAGTTGGCCCAAAAACTTTATGTCCTGAGAAAATAAAGAAGTCACAATCTAATTCTTGCACATCAATTTTCATGTGTTGAATACTTTGTGCGCCATCAACGATAACCTTTGCTCCAGCTTGATGTGATTGATCTATGATTTCCTTTATCGGATTAATTGTTCCAAGTGTATTTGAAATATGTGTGACAGAAACCAATTTTGTTTTCTCACTTAAGAAAGATTCAAAAACATCCATTTTTAATTCTCCTTTCTGATTTATTGGAATCACTTTTAATACACACTTTTTCCGTTCACACAACATTTGCCATGGAACAATATTAGAATGATGTTCCATTGCCGAAATGATAATCTCATCTCCTTCTTTCAATGTTTCTCCAAAAGAAAAAGCAATCATATTGATTCCTGCTGTAGTTCCTGCAGTGAAAAGAACTTCTTCTAAAAGTGGTGCGTTTATATATCTTTGAATAGTAGCACGCGCATTCTCATATTGTTCTGTTGCAACTTGACTCAAATGATGCACACCACGATGAATATTTGAATTGTCTTCAGAATAATATTTTGCTATCGCATCAATGACAACTTGCGGTTTCTGAGAGGTCGCACCGTTATCCAGATAAACTAAATTTTTTCCATAAACTTGTTGAGACAACGTTGGAAATTGCTTTCTAATTTGTTCAACATCAAATGGGACCTTCATTTTTTCTTCTACCATAGGTTACAAAGATACAAAATCCTCTTATTTTGAATCATTCTTAATTAGAAAAATAACAATTAATATTCTACACTGAGGATTGCTTGCATTACTGATTTTAGAAGAAAACCATTCAAGGCGATTATTGATTATATTTGCAGTCTAATTTAAGAAAGTGAAAACAGTATATATTACAAGAAGAGAATCATTCAATGCGGCACATAAACTGTATCGTGAAGACTGGTCAGAGGAGAAAAACTGGGAAGTTTTTGGAAAGTGTAGTAACCACAATTGGCACGGACATAATTTTACAATTTATGTTACAGTGAAAGGTATTCCGAATAAAGATACCGGTTTTGTGATGAACTTAAAAGATTTGAGTAGAATTATAAAAGAAGAAGTAATAGAACCTTTGGATCATAAGAATTTGAACTTAGATGTTCCTTTTTTAAAAGGAATGTTAGCTTCTACAGAGAATGTTGTGATTCAAGTGTGGGATAGGATGAAAGAACCAATAGCTATGGCTGGGGGTGAATTAGTAAAAATTAAACTGGTTGAAACAGAGAATAACTTTGTAGAATACTATGGCGGAGATCAACCGTTTTAAGATTGATAATAATGGAAGATAAAAAATACAATGACGGCATAACGAAGGTTCTTTCAGAGAATTTTAAAGTTGTGTTAGAGCAAATAGGAGAGGATCCAAATCGTGAAGGTTTGCAAAAAACACCGGAACGTGTTGCAAAGGCAATGCAGTTTTTGACGCATGGTTATGATTTGAACCCCGCAGACATCCTTAACCAGGCAATATTTCATGAGGATTATTCTGAAATGGTTATTGTGAAGGATATTGAAGTTTATTCACTGTGCGAACACCACATGCTACCTTTCTTCGGGAAAGCTCATGTTGCGTATATTCCAGATGGTAAAATAGTTGGATTAAGTAAAATCCCTCGAGTAGTGGATGCCTTTGCACGACGTTTACAGGTTCAAGAAAGACTAACCCTCGAAATTAGAGATGCGATTCAAGAGGTTTTAAACCCAAAGGGAGTTGCAGTTGTAATTGAAGCTTCTCATATGTGTATGCAAATGAGAGGAGTTCAAAAGCAAAATTCTGTAACAACATCAAGCGCATTTACCGGATTGTTTATGACTAATGATTCCACTCGAAAAGAATTTATTAATTTAATACAAGCTAAACTACATTAAGAATGAATGAAATTGTAGATCAAGACCGACAGGCATACACACAAGAAATTACACGCGAATTTTTTAAGAATGTTTACGCTTATATGTTTGCCGCAATGGTAATTTCGGGACTAGTAGCTTATTCTTTCGGAACACCAGAGTTCTTTATGAAGCATTTTGTGAATGCCTCTGGAACAGGAACTTCTACTTTGTTTTATGTTGTTATGTTTGCTCCAATTGGG